>NZ_AYWR01000007.1:0-215292 GCF_000502935.1 Mesorhizobium sp. LNHC221B00
AAACGACTCAAAGCACGATGGGCCGATCAAGACCTGCTCAGCCTCTTTACTCATATGCGATAGCCCTACCCGCGAGGGGGGAGATTGGCAGGTTCGGCGCTGCGCTCACCTTACAACAGTATAGATTGGCGAAACCCGAGATAACAGCTGATCTCCCTCCTTGCGGGGGAGATGGCCGGCAGGCCAGAGGGGGGTGCTGTCCCGTCGACGTTGAAGGTTGGCAAGTCCTCTTAAACGACGAAAAAATCCTCGATGCGCTGCCTGGCCTCAAGCAGCGCTGGCAGTATCTCCCGTTCCATTTCCGCAATGGTGAACCGCGCCGATTGCGTCGAGACGTTGATGGCCGCGACCGTGCTCCCTGAGCGGTCGCGGATCGGCACGGCTATCGAGCGCAGGCCGAGTTCCAGTTCCTCGTCGACGATGGCAAAGCCGTCGGCCTTCGCCTTGCCGATGGCCTCGGCCAGCAATTTTTTGTCGGTGATCGTCTTCGGCGTGCGTCTCTCGACGGTTGCCTGGCGGAGGAACGCGTCCAATTCCCCTGGTGTCAGGCCGCCCAGCAGGATGCGTCCCATCGAGGTGCAATAGGCCGGCAGCCTGGTGCCGACATCGAGCGACACGCTGAGGATGCGGCGGCCGGGAATGCGGGCGACATAGACGACATCCGGGCCCGACAGGATCGCCGCTGAGCAGGCCTCGTTCAGCTGTGTCGCAACAGCACGCATGATGGGCGCGGCGAAGCTCCACAGCGAGCCGCCATCGAGCCAGGTGCGGGCGATGGTCAGCAGGCGCGGCGACAGCGAGAACACGCGGCCATCCTGGGTGGCGTAGCCGGTCGCAACCAGCGTCAGCAGGAACCGGCGGGCGCCGGCACGGGTCAAACCGGCCTCCTCCGCCATTTCGGTCAGCGTCATGCCCTGGGGGTGACGCGCCAGGATCTCCATGACGGCAAGGCCGCGCTCGAGCGAGCCGACATGGTCACGGGAAACGGCTTCTTCGTCCATCGGGCCTCCACGGAAGGTACCGTTGCCGAGCTTGACTCCGCATCTTCAATCAGCTTAGAAAGTATCGCATATTAAACATATGTTCGCAATACGAACTTTGTGTACGCGGAGCCGATGCGATGGTCAAGTTCCTGCCGCTCGAACAGGCCGTTGCGGAGAACCTCAACAATGGCAACTCCGTCGCCTTCGAGGGCTTCACTCATCTGATCCCGACGGCTGCGGCGCATGAGGCGATCCGCCAGGGTTTTTCCGACCTGACCCTGATCCGCATGACGCCGGACCTGATCTACGACCAGATGATCGGCATGGGCATGGCCAAGAAGATCATCTTCTCCTATGTCGGCAATCCCGGCGTCGGCCTGCTGCGGCGCGTACGCGATGCCATCGAGAATGGTTTTCCGAGACCCATCGAGGTCGAGGAGCACAGTCATGCCGGCATGGCCAATGCCTATGAGGCGGGTGCTGCCGGTCTGCCCTGCGCGATGTTCCGCGGCTATCGCGGCGCGGGCCTTGCGGAGGTCAACCCGAACATCAAATCCGTCACGTGCCCGTTCACAGGTGAGGTGCTGGCCGCCGTTCCCTCGATCCGGCCCGACGTCACCTTCATCCATGCGCAGAAGGCCGACCGGAAAGGCAATGTGCTGGTCGAAGGCATCATCGGCATCCAGAAGGAAGCCGTGCTGGCAGCCAGGCGTGCGGTTGTAACGGTGGAGGAGGTGGTCGACAATTTCGACGACCTGCACCCCAATCTGACCGTGCTGCCGCGCTGGACCATCGCGGCGATATCGGTCGTGCCGGGCGGCTCGCATCCGTCCTACGCGCATGGCTATTATGGGCGCGACAATGCCGCCTATCTCGAATGGGACGAGATCGCCGCCGATCGGGAAAAGTTCCAGGCCTGGATGCAGGCGAACGTCATCGAAAAGAGCGCCGACGATTTTGCTGGTCGTGTCGAGCATCTGAGGAAAGCGGCATGAGCGACGCTCCATTGGGCTTGGGCTTCACCCCCAACGAGATGATGACCATTGTCGCCAGCCGTGCGCTCACAAATGACGATGTCTGCTTCGTCGGCATCGGTGCGCCGTCCGCCGCCTGCAATGTGGCGCGGCTGACGCATGCGCCCGACATCACGCTGATCTACGAAAGCGGCACGATCGGCACCGCGCCCGATGTGCTGCCGCTGTCGATCGGCGATGGCGAGTTGTGCGAGACCGCGGTCACTACCGTCGCGGTGCCGGAAATGTTCCGCTACTGGCTGCAGGGCGGCCGCATCTCGATCGGCTTCCTCGGTGCGGCGCAGCTCGACAAGTTCGGCAACATCAACACCACCGTCATCGGCGATTATTTCCACCCGAAGACCCGGCTGCCTGGCGGCGGCGGGGCACCGGAGATCGCGACCTCGTCGAAGGAGATCTACATCACCATGGCGCAGAGCAAGCGCGGCATGGTCGAAAAGATCGACTTCTTCACCTCCTTCGGCCATGGCGAGGGCGGCGATCATCGCAGGCGTCTCGGCATCGACACGGCTGGGCCAACCTTGCTGATCACCGATCTCGCGATCTGGAAGCCCGATCCGGTGACCAAGGAGTTCACCGTCGTTTCGCTGCATCCGGGTGTCTCGCGCCAGCAGGTGCAGGAGAGCTGTGGCTGGGTGGTTAAGTTCGCCGAGGCGCTTGACGAAACGCCACCGCCAAGTGAACTCGAACTCAAGACATTGCGCGACCTGCAGGCCCGCACCAAGGCGGCGCATGAAGGAACCGGAAAAACAAGGACTGCATGACATGGCCGAGGCCTATATCTGCGATTACATCCGCACGCCGATCGGCCGCTTCGGCGGTTCGCTGTCCTCGGTGCGATCAGACGATCTCGGCGCCATTCCGCTGAAGGCGCTGGTCGAGCGCAATGCCGGCATCGATTGGCAGGCAGTCGACGACGTCGTCTATGGCTGTGCCAACCAGGCCGGCGAGGACAACCGCAACGTGGCGCGCATGGCGCTGCTCTTGGCCGGCCTGCCGAAGGAAATCCCGGGCTCGACCGTCAACCGGCTGTGCGGCTCCGGCATGGATGCGCTGACCATCGCCGCACGCGCGATCAAGGCCGGCGAGGCGGAGCTGATGATTGCCGGCGGTGTCGAATCGATGAGCCGCGCACCCTTCGTCATGCCAAAGGCCGACACGGCGTTTTCGCGCAATGCCGAGATTTACGACACCACGATCGGCTGGCGCTTCGTCAACCCGGTGATGAAGAAGCAGTATGGTGTCGATTCCATGCCGGAGACCGGCGAGAACGTGGCGGAAGACTTCGCCGTCTCCCGCGCCGACCAGGACGCCTTTGCCGTGCGCAGCCAGGACAAGGCAGTCGCCGCACAGGCCAATGGCCGATTGGCGAAGGAGATCACGGAGGTGACGATCCCGCAGCGCAAGGGCGACGCGGTGGTCGTCTCGAAGGATGAGCATCCCCGCGCCGGCACCACGGTGGAGGCGCTGGCCAAATTGCCGACGCCGTTCCGGCAAGGCGGCACGGTGACGGCCGGCAATGCTTCCGGCGTCAATGACGGGGCAGCGGCGCTGATCGTCGCCTCCGAGGCCGCCGTGAAGAAATACGGCCTGACGCCGATCGCTCGCATCCTTGGCGGGGCCGCCGCCGGTGTCGCGCCGCGCATCATGGGTATCGGACCGGCGCCGGCGACGCAGAAGCTCTGCGCGCGGCTCGGCCTGACGCCAAAACAGTTCGATGTCATCGAGCTCAACGAAGCTTTTGCCTCGCAAGGCATCGCCGTATTGCGCCAGCTCGGCATCGCCGAGGATGCCTCGCATGTCAACCCGAATGGCGGCGCCATCGCGCTTGGCCATCCCCTGGGCATGTCCGGCGCCCGCATCTCCGGTACCGCGGCGCTGGAGCTGCGGGAACGCGGCGGCCGCTATGGCCTGGCCACCATGTGCATCGGCGTCGGCCAGGGCATCGCCATCGCGCTCGAACGGGCTTGACCGCAGGTTTCTCGGCTGGCCAGGATCAAGACCGGATTGGGCACGCCATCAAATTTGACCATGTGGACAAAAGTCCGGACCCGTTCCATAGTTCCCCGTCTGATTTTTAGAACGGCCGGCTCGACACGGCTGTCGAACAGAGGGGACTGCAATGGATAACCGGAAGAACAAATCTCATTTCGCCTGCGAAGGTCTGTCGCGACGCAATGTGCTTGAGCTCGGCGCGCTTGGCCTGGCCGCTGCCATGCTGCCGGGTGCTGCCTTCGCCAAGGACAAGAAGCTGAAGGTGGCGGCGATCTTCGCCACGCCGATCGAGGAGCCATGGGACAACCAGATCCATGTCGCCTTGCAGAAGGCCGAGAAGGAACTCGGCATCGAATACAAATGGTCCGAGAAGGTGCAGACCGCCGATTTCAGCCGCGTCATGCGCGAATATGCGCAAGGCGGCTATCAGCTGGTGCTGGGCGATGCCTTCGCCGCCGAGCGTGAATCGCGCCGCACGGCCAAGCAGTTCCCGAAGACCGCCTGGCTGTTCGGCTCGGGCGCCGGCCCCGCCGATCCCAATTTCGGCGTCTTCGACAACTGGATCCACGAGCCGGCCTATCTGTCAGGCATGATCGCCGGCAAGATGTCGAAGTCGGGTACCATCGGCGCCGTCGCGGCGATGGGCATCCCGGAGGTGAACCGGCTGGTCAACGCCTTCTTCGCCGGCGCCAAGGAGGTCAATCCGAACATCAAGAAGAAGGTCGCCTTCATCGGTTCCTTCTTCGACCCGCCGAAGGCCAAGGAAGCGGCTGTCGCGCAGATCGACGCCGGCGCCGACGTCATCTATGCCGAGCGCTTCGGCGTCATCGAAGCGGCGGTGGAAAAGAAGGTGTTCGCCATCTCCAACATGTCCGACCAGTCGAGCCTCGGCCCGGACACGGTCATCACCGGCCCGGTCTGGGACATGTATCCGACGGTCGAACAGGCGATCAAGCTGGTCAAGGCCGGCGTCTTCACCGCGCAGGACTATGGCGACTTCTCGCGCATGGCCAAGGGCGGATCGTTCCTGGCGCCGTATCACAAGTTCGACAAGACGCTGCCGGCCGACGTGAAGGATCTGGTCGAGAAGAAGAAGGCCGAGATACTCGAAGGCAATTTCCGGGTGGATGTGGACGAGAACACGCCGGTTTCGGATTGAGTTCTGGTCTTTAGGGGTTGGTGCTAGGCCCCCCCTCTGTCCTGCCGGCCATCTCCCCCTCAAGGGGGGAGATTGGCAGCTTCGTCGGCGGCACCCTTATTCGGCGTGGAAAATTGGCGAAAGCCGAAAGTGACATCCGATCTCCCCCCTTGAGGGGGAGATGGCCGGCAGGACAGAGGGGGGCGCCTCGCGCATCCCCATCAATCAAAGCTGGATCACAAAGCCAATTCCGATCAGGAGCATCCTTGTCCTTGCCCGCCCCACTCATCGAAATGCGCGGCATCACCAAGAGCTTCGGCGCCGTCAAGGCGAACGAGGCTGTCGACCTCAGCGTGGCGCCCGGTGAGATCCTTGGGCTGCTGGGCGAGAACGGCGCCGGCAAGACGACGCTGATGAATGTGCTGTTCGGCGCCTATGCGCCGGATGCCGGCGAGATCCTGATCCAGGGCCGGCCGGTGCGCATCACCAGTTCGGCCGATGCGCTGGCTGCCGGCATCGGCATGGTGCATCAGCACTTTCACCTCGCGCCAAGGCTGACGGTGCTGGAAAACCTGCTGATCGGCATTCCCGGCAAGGCGGGGCGGACCGACCGCGCCGGCGGGCTGGCGCGGCTCGCCGAAATCGGCCGCCAACATGGGCTGACGCTCAATCCCGACCTGCCGGTCTCGGCGCTGTCGGTCGGCGAGCAGCAGCGGCTCGAAATCGTCAAGGCGCTGTTTCGCGGCGCCAAGCTTTTGATCCTCGACGAACCGACGGCGGTGCTGGCGCCCAGCGAGGTCGACGGGCTGTTTTCGGCGCTGCGCTCGATGGCGGCGCAAGGTCTCGGCATCATCTTCATCTCGCACAAGCTCAACGAGGTGCGCGCGCTCACCCATCGCTGCACGGTGCTGCGGCATGGCCGTGTCGCCGGGCGCGTCGACGATCCCGCCAACACGACGTCGGCCGCCATGGCGCAACTGATGTGCGGCCACGAGATCGTGCCGCCGGCGCGGGGACCATCGACGCCTGGTGCGGCGGTGCTGACGCTCGACGGCATTTCCACCTCGCGGCATTCGGGCACGGCGCTGCGCGACGTATCGCTTGCCGTGCGCGGCGGCGAGATCCTCGGCATCGCCGGCGTGTCGGGCAATGGCCAGCGGGCGCTGGCTGAGGTGATTTCGGGCGTGCGCGCGCCCGACGCCGGCCGGATGACGATCGCCGGCAGCAAGGTCACGCGGTTCTCGCCGCGCGAGGTGCAGGCTCTCGGTCTCGGCCGCATCCCGGAAGACCGCATGACCACCGGGCTGGTCACCAATTTGCCGCTCGCGGATTCCATGGTGCTGCCGCGCATCGGCACGGCGGCGTTCAGCAGCAAGGGCCTGCTCAAGCCTGATGCGATCCGCGCCTTCGCCGAGGCGCAGATCAAGGCCTATGATATCAGGTGTCCTGGGCCGATGACGCGCGCGGGGGCTCTGTCCGGCGGCAATCTGCAGAAGGCGCTGCTGGCACGCGAGCTCGCCTTCGACCCGAAGGTCTTGATCGTTTCGCAGCCGACACGCGGCCTCGACATCGGTGCGGCTCGTTTCATCCACGAAAAGTTCCTCGACATGCGGGCCAAGGGCTGCGGCATCATCGTCATCGGCGAGGATCTCGAGGAACTGCTGGTGCTCTGCGACCGCATCGCGGTGATGTATGAGGGCCGCATCGCCGGCACGCTCAACAGCGCCGATGCAACGATCTCGCGGCTTGGGCTGATGATGACCGGAGCGGAGGGACACGCCTGATGTTTCGCCTGGAAGTCCGCACCTCGACGCCCGCATGGTTCAACCTCGCTTTGCCGCTGCTGGCGATCGGCGCGACGCTCGTCCTGTGCAGCGGCCTGATCGCGCTGGCCGGCGCCGGCGTGATCGAGGCCTATGGCGTGATGTTCACCGCCTCGCTCGGCGACAGCTATGCGATCACCGAAACCATGGTGCGCGCGGCACCGATGATCTTCACCGGGCTGGCCGTGGCCGTCGCCTTCCGGGCCAAATTCTGGAACATCGGCGCCGAGGGACAATTGCTCGCCGGCGCGGTCGCCAGCTGCTTCGTCGGCGCGATCCCGATGCCGGGACCGCTCGCCATGGTCTTGATGGCGGTGGCGGGCGCCGCCGCAGGTGCCGCTGTCGCGCTGGTGCCGGCGACGCTGCGGGTCAAATTCAAGGTCGATGATGTCGTTTCCTCGCTGCTGCTCAACTCGGTCATCTATTACGCGCTGATGGCGCTGATCGAAGGGCCGTGGAAGGATAGTTTCAGCGGCTATCCGATCTCGCCGCCGATCGAGGATTCGGCTAACTTTCCGGTGCTGATCGAGGGCACGCGGCTGCATCTCGGCGTCATCGTGGCGCTGATCGCCGCGCCTTTGATCTGGTTCCTGATCGTGCGCACGACGCTCGGCTTCCGCATCCGGGTCACCGGCGAAAACCCCGAAGCGGCCCGCTATGGCGGCATCCATGTCGAGCGGGTACTGATCTCGACAGCGCTGCTGTCGGGCGCACTGGCCGGGCTCGCCGGCGTCGGCGAGGTTGGCGGCGTGCATTTCCAGGTGATGAGCGACATCTCGCCGGGCTACGGCTATTCCGGCATTGTCGTTGCCATGCTGGCGCGGCTCAACCCGCTCGGCGTTGTGCCGGCGGCGATCTTCCTGGCCGCCGTGATGACCGGGGCCGAGGCGATGTCGCGCGCGACCGGCGTGCCGGCCTTCCTCAGCGATGTCATCCAGGGCACCGCGCTGCTGGCCATGCTGGTGGCGCTGCTGTTCACCGCCTACCGCATCCGCCGCGTCGGAGTTGTCCGATGAGCGCGGTGTTCGAACAGATTTTTCAGGTCGGCTTCCTGGCCGCGATCATCCGCATCGCCACGCCTTTGGCCTTTGCCACGCTCGGCGAAATGTTCTCCGAGCGGTCCGGCGTGCTCAATCTCGGCATCGAGGGCATCATGCTGCTCTGCGCGATGACCGGCTTCACCGCCACCAGCCTCAGCGGCAGCCTGTGGCTCGGCGTGCTGGTGGCGGTGCTGACCGGCATGCTGATGGGCGCGCTGCACGCGCTGTTCACCGTGGCGCTGGGCTTGAGCCAGCATGTCTGTGGCATCGGCGTCACGCTGTTCTCGTCCGGCCTTGCCTATTTCCTCTACCGGCTGATCTTCGGCCAGCAATCGGTACCGCCCAGCATCAAGGGTTTCCAGACGCTGCCGATCCCGCTGCTGTCGGATGTACCGGTTCTTGGCCCGGCGGTGTTCAACCAGTTTGCGCTCGTCTACATGGCGATCCTTGCCATCCCGCTCGCCGCCTTCGTGCTCTACCGTACGCCATGGGGCCTGTCGGTGCGCATGGTCGGCGAGAACCCGCGCGCCGCCGATTCGGCCGGCGTCAGTGTCATTGCCACCCGCTTCCAGGCGGTCATCCTCGGCGGGGCGCTGATGGGGTTGGCCGGCGCTTTCCTGTCGATGGCGCAGTTCAACGCCTTCACCTTCGGCGTGGTGTCAGGACGCGGCTGGGTTGCGATCGCGTTGGTCGTCTTCGGCCGCTGGGATCCGTGGCGCTCGGCGGGCGCGGCACTGCTGTTCGCCTTCGTCGATGCCTTGCAGCTGCGCATGCAGGCGAGCGGCCTCGGGCACATCCCCTACGAGGCGTTCTTGATGCTGCCCTTCATCTTCACCATCGTTGCGATGGCCGTGATGTCACGCAACGCGGTGGCGCCATCGGCGCTGTTGAAGCCGTTTCGCAGGGAGGAGCGTTAGACGAGTAGGGGGTCCTTTCCTCTCCCTCCGGAGGGGGGAGAGGAAGGGCGCCAGGCTGTCGCCTCACATCGCCGTAAAACCATTGTCGACGAACAGATGCGTGCCGTTGACGAAGCTCGATTCGTCGCTGGCGAGGTACAGCGCTGCCTTGGCGACCTCTTCCGGCTCGCCGATCCGGCCCTGCTGCGCGGCTAGCGCCGCATCGGAGACATCGATGCCGAGCCTGCCGAGATCGGCGACCTCGCGCAGGCCGTGCGGCGTGCGGATGAAGCCGGGGCAGACGGCGTTGCAGCGGATGTTGCGGTCGCGGAATTCGACGGCGATGGCGCGGGCGAACATGTGGCAGGCGCCCTTGGTGGTGTCGTAGAGCACCTCCATCGGCGTCGCGGCCACCGCCGAGATCGACGAGGTGCAGACAATCGAGCCGCCGCCGGCCGCGATCATGCCGGGCAGCACAGCGCGCGTCATCAGGAACATCGAGCGGACATTGACGGCGTGCAGCCAGTCCCATTCCTGGACCGTTGTCTCCAGGAAGGGTTTGATGACGATGGTGCCGGCGTGGTTGAACAGCACGGTGACGGGGCCGAGCTTTTCGGTCGCCCCTTTCACCGCGGCCTCGACCTGCGCTTCGTCGGACACGTCGGCGACGAAATGCTCGGCTATGTGTCCCCGCGCACGTATCGCGGCCGCTGTGGCGGCTGCCGCCTCGCGATTGCGGTCGATGATCGCGACCTTGGCGCCTTCGGCGGCAAATAGTTCCGAGGCCGCTCCGCCCATTCCCGTGGCGCCGCCCGAAATGATGGCGACCTTGCCGGCCAGTCTCGTGCCCATTTTTCAGTTCCCCATGGTTGATGGTCTTCGTGTGCTCGGGCGATGCTACCGTGCGCGCAGCGGGCGGCCAATGGACGAATTGGGCACAGCGGGAACAAGGACATAGGTCCGTTCGGTCGCTTCGCGGCAATGCGAACGCCCCGCCGATCCATCGCGCTGACGAGCGCTCTCAGCAATCCGCAACCAATCTGTCGTCCGAAATAGGAAAATAATTCTGCTTTTGGCCAAAAAATAGCAATCGACAAAGTCTACAAGTTTTATAGATTAACCGGCGAGACGGAGGTCGATATGTCCTATATCCAGAACGCTCAGACTGACAGCAGCGGCCAGAGAGTGGCCAATGCCCAGACCTTTCGCCCGGCCTATGCCGGCGCTTTCGCCTATCTCGTCTTTGCCCTTGCGTTCGTGTTCACCGGGGCGGTCGTTCTCGGCCTTATTCCCTGAGCTTCAGGCTGGCCCCGAGACATTAGACTGACGGGGCTAGTTGCCCCATATTTTCAGGCAATCGGAGTTGAATGAACCGGATTCCCGGCGCGCTTGCGCGCGGCCGGGATTCGAACTTCACCGCATCCATGATTCCAGAGATGGAGGAGATGAAATGCCGATCGAATTCACGCATGTACCCGGCAAGACCGCCGATGCCACGGCGCCCTTCTTCTATGATTTCGCCGAGACGGCGACCAAGCTCGGGCTGATCGAGGATAGCGGCTTCCGCAAGATCGTCGTCGACGATTCGGCAGGGCTGCTGACCAATATGGATCTCGCTTCCCAAGTGCTTAACCGCACCGCTTCGCTGGAAGTGGTGCTCACCCACTGGGCCGGCGTGATCGAACCGACGGTGGCGGCCCGCCAGCTGGCGTCGATCGACAGGGAAAGCGGCGGACGGCTGGCGCTCAGGATGATCAGCGAGCCGTTGAACGATGACGATGCCGAGGCACGTCCGGTCGGACATGGCGTCGTCTGGCAGCGCATCGACGAATATTTGGTGCTCTTGAAGCGGCTGTGGTCGAACGACCGGCCCATCGACCACGAAGGCGCCTTCTACAGCATCAAGGGCGGCTATGTGCCGCGCAAGGGCCCTCACGGCGCCGACCTCGTCATCCGCATGGGCGGACAATCCGGAACGGCGCTCAAGGTGGCCGGCCGGCATGCCGATGTCTTCGAACTGGCGCCGGGCTCGATCGATGAAATCAAGCAATTGATGGAGCGGGCGCGCGGTGCTGCCGCCGAACATGGCCGCGCCGGCAAGCTGCGCTTCGCGCTTCCGGTCCGGATTCACCGGGGTGCGTCCGCCACGGGCCACAAGGCGGTCGACCTGTCCGGGCCACCGGCTCAGGTCGCGCTGTCGCTGCTTGCCTATGCGGCTCTCGGGATCGACGAGTTCATGATCGTGGGCGTGGACACGCCGCGCGAGATCGCGACGGTCGGCCGGGAAACGCTCGCCTTGCTGCGCAATTCGTTGGCGCGTCGCGAAGATGACGCATTCCAGCCCGGGGCGTATGCGTCTCGCACAGGGCCGGAGACTCGCGCCGCAGGTTGAGGTTCATCAGCCCTTTGTTGTTGCAGGCCTGTCGCCAAGCCGCGACAGGCCGTCGATGACGGCGGCTGAATCGGCCAGCGCGCCGAAGACGCCATCCTCGACCGTCACCATGTGAAGCGCCGCCTCGTGCGCTTGCCGGTCACCACTAGCGCAGGCGTCCGAGATCGTCAGACACTGAAAATTGCGGTCGCAGGCCTCGCGCAGCGTGGTGTGGACGCAGACATCGGTCGTGCATCCGGAAAACATCAGATGCGTGATGCCTTGCGCGCGCAGCACGAGCTCGAAATCCGTGTAGGTGAAGGCGCTGTTGCAGGTCTTGTCGACGATGATGTCGTCAGGCGCGACATCGATCTCCGGAACGATCTGGAACCCCGGACCCGAGCGCAGCAGGATGTCGGTGCCGTCGAGACCGGAGCGCTTGCGTCGCCATTTCTCGTAGGGCGTCATGTCGGCCATGTCGGCGCGGTATCCTTGCCTGGTGTGGATGATGGTGATGCCGGCTCTGCGCGCGGCTGATATCAGCCGGTTCACGGTCGGCAGGATCGCCCGCAGCGGTGAAGGGTCATATCCCTGCTTGGCGAAATAGCCCGTTGTCGACAGGAAATCCTGCTGCAGGTCGATGACGACGAGCGCGGTGTTTTCGGCGACCAGCATGCCGTCATAGGGGAAGTCGAAGGGCGTTGCCTTGATCATCGGTGGCTCCCTGTTTTCGACCAACCATAATGGTTCAATGCGCCGACACCAGACGCTGGGCTTCATTACGCGTGTTTGCGCCTCTCCCGCTTGGCCCGCGTCCGCTGATCATCCGGTGCACCTCCTGTTTTCTCAGGATCCGGTCGCGATATCGGCTGTCACGACGAATTGTTGACTGTTGCAGTCATCTTCAATGTTGACTAGTAAGGTCATGTTTCATACCACCGGGCACCTGCCTGCCGGGGCCAAATCCGGCGGCCGCACTGGAGAAGAGCCATGACGGTGGCTGGAACCGAGACTGCCTTTCAGATCGACGCGGTGCGTTTTGCCGTCGGCGAGCGGACGTTGCTCGGCCCGGTTTCGCTCGAACTGCAGCGCTCGCGCGTCTATGGGCTGATCGGCCACAACGGCTCTGGCAAATCGACGCTGATCAAGCTTCTGGCACGCCAGCAGCCGGCAAGTTCCGGCGCCATCACCTTCGCCAAACGGCCGCTGCCGCAATGGGGCGCGCGTGAGTTCGCCCGTGCACTTGCCTACCTGCCGCAGACGACGCCGGCGGCGACCGGCCTCACCGTGCGCGAGCTGGCGACGCTGGGGCGCTATCCCTGGCATGGCGCGCTCGGCCGCTTCGGTTCCGAGGACAGGCGGCATGTCGAGGAAGCGCTTGGCCTGACCGACATGGACGGTTTCGCCGACCGGCTGGTGGATGAATTGTCGGGCGGCGAGCGCCAGCGCGCCTGGCTTGCCATGCTGGTGGCGCAGAATGCCGGCGTCATGCTGCTCGACGAGCCGATCTCGGCGCTCGACATCGCCCATCAGGTCGAGGTGCTGGGGCTGGTCCGGGAGCTCAGCCGCAAGCGCGACCTCTGCGTCGTCGTAGTGCTGCACGATCCCAATATGGCGGCGCGCTATTGCGACGAACTGATCGCCTTGAAGGACGGCAAGCTGCTGACGCGCGGCACGCCCGGCGAAATCATGCGGGGCGACGTGCTGAAAGGCATTTTTGGCGTGGAGATGGGCGTGTTCGCGCACCCCGTCACCGGCCAACCCGTCGGCTACGTGCAGTAGGCCGAGGCGGCGGGAAACAGGAAGCGGCTCGCCGCTGTGAAAACAAGGAAGAGGCTCTTGTCGAGAAATGGTTTGTTGGCGGCGTTGGCCGCATCGGTGATCCTGTCGGCTGCCAGTGCAACGGCCCAGGAGCAACCGGCCGGCACCGCCCCCGATGCCGCCCCTGCTGTCGCGGCGCCCGTTGCACCAGCCGCGCCCGCCTCACCGGCGGCTGTCGCACCGGCCACGATGGCACCCGCGCAACAGCAGCCAGCTGGCGCGCCGAATGCGACAGCCGGATCTTCGGCGGCAATGGAGTTGACCTTGCCGCACGACCTGTCGCCATGGGGCATGTTCATGGCCGCCGACATTATCGTGAAAGGGGTGATGATCGGACTGGCCTTCGCGTCCCTCGTCACCTGGACGATATGGCTGGCGAAATCGCTGGAGATTCTTGGCGGCAAGCTGCGCATCAGCCGCGCCGTCCGCGCGATCGGCGATGCCGCAACGTTGAAGCAGGCGAGCCGCGCGCTCGATCGCAGTGGCGGTCCCGGCGCGCTCCTGGTGCGGGCGGCGGAGGAAGAGGCCGCGCTCTCGGCCGGCGCGCTCGACCATGTCTCGGGCGACGGGCTGAAGGAGCGGGTCACCTCGCGCCTGTCGCGCATCGAGGCGGCGGCATCGCGGCGCATGTCGCGCGGTACCGGCGTGCTGGCGACGATCGGCTCGACCGCGCCTTTCGTGGGCCTGTTCGGGACCGTCTGGGGCATCATGAATGCCTTCATCGGCATATCGCAGGCGCAGACCACCAATCTCGCCGTGGTCGCACCCGGCATCGCCGAAGCGCTGCTGGCCACCGCGATGGGGCTCGTCGCGGCGATACCGGCGGTCGTCATCTACAACGTCTTCGCGCGCTCGATAGCCGGCTACCGGCAGATACTGGCCGATGCGTCGGCCGGCGTCGAACGGCTGGTCAGCCGCGACCTGGATTTCCGCACTGTCGCGCCCGCGACGGCGATGGCGGCGGAGTAGCGGGAGCATAGTATGGGAAGCAGAATCCGCCAGACCATGGATGACGATCTCGAGGAAAGCCATGAGATCAACGTCACGCCGTTCATCGATGTCATCCTGGTGCTCCTGATCATCTTCATGGTCGCCGCACCGCTGGCGACCGTGGATGTCAATGTCGATCTGCCGGGATCGACCGCAACGCCCGCACCACGGCCGGAAACGCCGCTGTTCCTGACGTTGAAGGATGACCTGACGCTGGCGATCGGCAACGACACCGTGCCACGCCCGGTCTTCGCCGCGACGCTGGACGGCAAGACCAAGGGCGACAAGCAGAGGCGCATCTTCCTGCGCGCCGACAAGGCGGTCGCCTATGGCGACCTGATGGAAGCGATGAACCTGTTGCGCGGCGCCGGTTATCTGAAGATCGCGCTGGTCGGCCTGGAGACCGTGCCCGCGGCCGATGCGCCGGCACCCGCCGCCACCGGAGCGGCAGCGCCATGACACAAGCGGCCGCCATGCCCACGGCTGAGCTGTCGCGCCTTCGTTGGCGCGACCTTGGCTTGTGGGCAGGCGCAGCCGCGCTGGTGCTCGGCGCTCATGTCGCGGTCGCCTATGCGGTGCAGAGCTTCAGTCCGATCGAGACGGATGGCGGGCCGCCGCCGGCGCTGATGATAGAGATGTCGCCGATGGTGATCACGCCCGCGGTGCCGGAACAGGCCGCGATGCTGGATGCGGCGACACCCGACCGGACCGAGCCGATCGAGGAGACCAAAGCCGAGCCCGAGAAAGTGGTAGAGCGGCCGCAGCCGACCGAGCAGGCGGAAACGGCGCCTCCCGACGAGATCGAGCCGACAGAGACAAGCGAAGCGGAACCAGTCGACCGGCCGCCGTTGGGAGAGGTCGTTCCCGACGTCGTCGAGACGGTCGCGCCGGAGGTCGTCGTTCCGCTGCCGCAGCCAAAGCCGCTCGAGCAGCCCAAGGAAAAGAAACCGGTCTCAGTCAAAGCGAAAAAGCCGGTCGAAAAGCCCAAGCCACGGCCAAGAAAGGAAAAGGCGGAGCCGGCAAGGACGGTGGCCGCCGCAAGCGCGAACAGCAGGCCGGCGGCCAAGGCAGCCGCGCCGAAGTCGTCGGCCGGGTTTTCAGGTATCAGCCCGGCCAAGTGGGAGTCGCGGCTGAAGGCATGGATCAATCGGCACAAGCGCTATCCGAGCGCCGCGAAATCGAGGGGCTCGCAAGGCAATACCAACGTAACCTTCACGGTGGACGGATCCGGGCGGGTGATATCGGCACGTGTCGTGCGCTCATCCGGCGACGCCGAACTCGATCGGGCCGCGCTTGCCGTACTGCAGGGGGCCACCGTCCCGGCGCCACCACCGGAACTCGGATCGCGCGTCAGCCGCACGGCGCCTTTCGTGTTCAGTCTTCGGAACTGAAGCAATCCGGGAACTGAAGCAATCCGGGAACTGAAGCAATTCCGGGAAACTGATGCAATTCCGGGAAAAACCGGAGCCGGCTCTCTACCGAAGGCTCATCGACCGGCACAGCGCTTCGACCTGCTCCAGGTAGAAGCGGCATTTCGTGCGCAGGGTCGCGAGGTTCGGATCGCCGGGACCATTGATCTCGACGGTCTGCATCATGAAGTCGAAATGGGCATGGAAAGCATCCGCCGCGCCCCAGAGGCTGTCAGCTTGCCAGGTGTCGGCCACTGCCATGGAAATCAGTTGACGGGCTTCGCCGCGCGCGGCATCCGGCGATGCCGGCCGGCTGGAAATCAGCGCATGGAGCCGGCCAAAGACGCTTTCGCTGGCGTCGGCGGCCCTGATGGCGGCGATCATGTTCATTTGCGGGTCCCCTCAATTGTCTGCGTATGTTGGCAATCTCGGCTTCGGCCCGCTCGAACCAGTAGACCATTCCGGCATGGTCGGCGGCGGCCGTCTCAGGAGCGGCAGCAGGCCTTGTAGCGCACAAAGTGTCTCCCACCGGTTCGGCGACGAGCCCGCCGGTGCGCACAGGGCTGGCGAGTGCATCCGCTACGCTCTCCTTGGCTGCGCGTGGTTTTCCTTTGCACGCGACGGGGGATGCATCGGGTTGCCGCTGAGTTGCGCATGCCTTGCCGGCCGCGCGCCGCGCAGAACATCGAAGGCCTCGGCATAGGCCATGCCCAACAGATAAGAGATCATGGGAAAACGGCTTGCTTCGGCCATCTGCACCAGCTCATTGGTCATCGACGCGATATATTGCAGGCTATCGATCTCCGACTGACGTAGGGACTGATTTGCCACGTGGTGCTCCTGTCATATTGAGGCGGCTAATTAATTGACTGGCCCGCCGAATGCGGGCCTGGTTCCGGGGTCGAGAGGGTCAAGGCATAGATCGGTGCGTCGGTGAGGCGGTCGAGGCCAAGAAGACGCTTGATCGCCGTATGGCTGAGCGCGGCCGTGGGGCAGGCCGACAAACCGTGCCTGGTTGCCGCCAACATCATGTTCTGGCCGATATGGCCGGCTTCGATCAGCACGACGCGATAGGCGTTGGCATCCTCATATTTCCACATGGTGCGCTCGAGGCTGGCGCAAAGCAGGATGAGGCAAGGCATGGCATCCGCCCATTCCTGCCCGCCGACCAGTTCGGAGATCTTCGGCAGATGATTGGCCGAGATCCTGCCGAGATCGTGATCAGCGGCGGAATAGTGATAGACGCCAGGCTCCAGGCCCTCGACGCCCAGCGCGATCACATAGGCTTCATAGGGGTTTCGCGCGCCGCCAGAAGGGGTCATGCCCAGCGGCAGGGCGCCAACGCAATTGCTGGTTTCGCCGGTGATGCCCATGCCCGCGAACAGGCAGTCGGAAAGCTGTTTTGCAGTGATGGTGGGCGCGGCCGCCGTGCGATTGGTGCGGCGCTGCGCCATCAAGGCGAGGAGTTCATTGTCATCCAGTGCGCTTGGCAGCGCAATGGCGCCCGCGGCGTTCTTGAGCAGGAGATCGGGCTGCGCGACGTGACCGGCGCGTTCGATCTGCCGAGCCTCGGCCTGTTCGATGGTCATGAACTCCGAGTCCTGGACGCAGAAATGCATCAGCGCGGTCGGGAGCCCCCAGTTCCATTGCCCGGAGAATTGTGTCTCCTGCTCGGCCAGCGGCGAGCCGGCGGAGACCAGGGCGGAAAAATCAAGCAGTTGCGGGACGACGGCATTCAGCTCGGCCTTCGACCATCCGTAGGCACGCGCGATCTCCGCCGTGGAGGCCCATTCGTCCCAGGACGCGAGGAGGCCGATCACCTCGGGGCTGCATTCGAAGACACTTCTGGTCAGGAAATTGCAGGCCGTGACCTTGTTGGTCCCGGGGTAGAAGACAAGCGTTTTTGAAGAGCGCATTTTCATGATGCTGAATGCCGTTTGTGGAGGCGAGGCACTTTGTGGAAGCAAGGCACCGACAGGCCGACGGCCTGTCGGACACCGAGCGACTTCAGCGCTTGTTGTAGTGCATGCCCTGCGAGAAGAAGACCGTCTGCGTGCCTGCGGCGACCGTCAGCTTCGCATTGTTCACTTTCTTGGCCATTTTCGTCCCTTTCCCGACCCCAATGGGATCTGATGAGAGATCCCCACGACGGGATCCGCGAGAAGAAAGGTAAGGTCGAAAGAGTTAACAGTTTGTTAAAATTATAGTAAAGCCAATGTTGTCTGAAATATCTTTCTTGCCCGTAAAGTCTAAAAAATCGATTTTTCTCGGATATGGAGTAGCCTGCCGGCAACATACGCTTTTTCGGGGTATCCTTATTCTTATTTAGCGTAACCAGGAGACTGGTCTTGCCAGTCGCGGGCAAGGCTGACGACCAGCTGATCGATGGCCGGATCGTCAAACCCGACGACATGCGCCATGCGGATCGCATGCCGTGCCGGGATGCCGGACAAATCCTGCCGCATGATGACCGATACGAACGCCGGTCCGGCCTCGGTCAGAAGCATGGCCTTGCCGATCAGCACCGGTTCGGAGATGGGAGCCCATTGCACGGAGATCAGCGACGGTTCGCCGGTCTGGCGGCGGTTGACGCCGCTGAAATAGATCCAGTTCAGGCGCGAGATGGCCACGCCATAGTGGTTGCCGCGCGCCCGCGCCCAAGTCGAGCCACGGCGCTCCGACCATCCGGTGACCCTGCGGAACGTGACCAGTTCGGCCTCGCGGCGTACGAAGGTCACCGACCGCATCAACAGATCGGGACGGGCCGGAATCGAAAAATAGGTGAAATAGGTGCCTCCCGCGATCGATGGGGCGGGCGGGCGGATCATCTGTTTGAACAGGATTTCGGAAATCGGCGGCAGGCCGGCTACCGTGGGTTCGGGCGTACCCGGATCCCGGTACAGTTCGGGTTCGTTGATGCGGAAGTAGTCGCAAATCAGCTTGGCAGTGGCCTTGTTCGGAACGGTCTGCCCCTGCAGGTAACGTTCGAACTGCGTGCGGTTGATACCTAACTCACGGCATACCGCGCTAACGGAGGCATGATCCTTGCAGAGCCGTCTGAGATTTGCAGCGAGATTCTCGCGAATGGACACGTCTTTGCTTTCGCAGGCGAATTCTTCATTTCGATTCGGATTCCATATAGCGTCTTCGGGTCGCCACCACCGAAACGCCTTCTCACAACACACAGAAAAAACTGATTTGAAAACGTCAGTCTAATGGGGCGGCTTGCAAAAAAAATAGCGCCGATCCCGCAGCGGCCATCGCCATAAGTCCAATTGACAATCGTCTTGCCTTGGAAACCGCGGCAAATTGCCCATGGCCTTTTTTGGGGGCATCGGCGCTCGACCACCTCTTCCGCTTCGGAACTGCCAGGGCCCATGCCAAGACGCCTTGGCTCCAGCACAACAGAGAAGGCCTGTGAGCCAGTACAGGTCAGGAACACGCGGGGGTCGCCCGGCGTGGCGACCTTAGTCCTATTGTCGAACCCGTCAGGCCCTTGAATGGCTGTTGCCGGGGATGGCTGAGGAGATCGCCGCAGGGTTGCCCGTCAGGTTCATTGAGGCCGGCGCAGACGGGCGAACAGGCCACTCTTAGTACTTCGGTGGTCCCTTGTAGAGACACCAAAGCGGATACGCTACAAGACCGAGCAGGATTGCGATTAATCCACCCCAATAAATGAGCGGGTGTTGGATCCGATCTATGAGATAGATGCCACTGCCATAGATTGCCGCGATGCCTTTCCCCGTCCAAAGGGAGGCTGCCACGGCAATACCACCAATCAGTATCTCTGCGATGAGAATGACCTTGCTGATTGGTGAGTGCCGACTGCTTCCGGCCATATAGGTGTCCCCCCTGTCAGCGCCTATGCTTGCTATCGCAATTGCATAGGTGGCGCCAACGACTGGCGTCCGATGGTAGTTCAAATCAGGTCGCCTTTGGAGCGGCTCGCATGCAATCCATCGCTTATCATAGCCCGCGCTGGTTGCATCAGGGTTAAGCGGGCGGACAGTTCGGATGGCCGCCGAACTGGGTCGTCTCGGCATGATTGGAACAAAGGCTATGGGCGCACACCGGCGACATGGCACCGGCGATGGCCTGAAACGTGGGTCAAACGCGTGAGCCAAATTAAATTGGCTCTTTCGGCTATCTTATTGATTTTACTTGAAGATATTCCTTCAAAATTCCGCTGGTGGAGCTGAGGAGGATCGAACTCCTGACCTCGTCATTGCGAACGACGCGCTCTCCCAGCTGAGCTACAGCCCCGTCCAACGGATGGCGCATTTATCGGGCGTGGCGGTTTTCTGTCAAGGCGGCGTTTTGCCGAAATTATCGGCCGCTGGGTGTCAGGTCGCCGCCGATGGAAAGTGGCCTCGCCGGATTCGCATATTCGCCCATTCGTCGGCATCACGCTCTACGGGCTGATCGAGCGGGCATCAGCCTTTTGCCGATCATCCTCGCGCGGCGGCGTGAATCAAGCGGTGCGTCTCGACAGTCGCATCACGACGCCAGGGCTGTTCCCCTCCTGCCACCCGATGATGACGGCGCTGCACCGCTTGACCGACAGTTTGTGGAGGAGAAGCCAATTGGCGCCGCCGGTCACTTCACGGAAAAATCGACCGTTTCCTTCACAGTGCCGTCGACAGCGATCTGCACCTGATAGGTACCGACCGGCCAGCCGGCATCCGGCTTGGTCATCGAGGAGTCGACGTGGTTGTCGATCGCGCCGATTTCGAAGTTGACCTCGTCGATCTTGTAGTTCGCCGGCGCAACACCGCCGGAATCGACCGAAATCCAGCTCACGGTGAGCTTCGATCCCGAAGCCACCTCGTCCGTCAGGTCGGCGGAGAGGAAAATCTTCGCCGTGTCCGGTGAAAATGTCGCCTGCGTCTGCTCCGCATGCTCGGTGGCCGAAAGCACGATGTTTTGGAATCCTTCGGCCTGGGCCGGCAAGGCGAATGCCCCAACCGCCACCAAGGCGACTGTTCCCAACCGTACAATCATCGACCGAATGTGCATGCATTTTCCTTTGAAACAAATCGGGGTCTAGCCGACTCACGTCGCGCGTGCCCGCGGCCGGTTTGTAGAGCTTGGGGATTGGCTTTGTCCATGAAGCCTCGGTGCCGTGACCGGACCATTTTTGACACACCGGCATCGAGCCGAGCGAAAAACGGTCATGGTTCGGCATTGGCGCCCATGCAAAGCCAGCCCTTGCCCGTATCGCATGCAATGGCTACATGTCGGCAACAATTGGAGACCGGCATGCTCGCCCTCATTCAAACAATCGTCATGGCGCTCGACCTCTACTGGTGGGTCATCATCGCCTCGGCGATCTTTTCCTGGCTCTACGCCTTCAACGTCGTCAACTCGCGCAACCAGTTCGTCGGCAGCATCGGCAACATGCTCTACCGGCTGACCGAGCCGGCGCTGCGGCCGATCCGCCGCTTCATGCCGGACCTTGGCGGCATCGACATCTCGCCGATCATCCTGCTTTTGATCTTGTTCTTCCTCAGGCAGTTCATCCTCACCACGGTGGCGCCGCTGCTGCTTGGCGCCTGACGACCGCATGAGCGCGCCGTTCCGCATCCGCGACAACGGCATCGATCTGTTCGTGCGGCTGACGCCGAAATCTTCCGTGGACAGGCTCGAAGGCGTCGAAACGGCGGCGGACGGGCGAAGCCACCTGAAGGCGCGGGTCCGCGCCGTGCCGGAAAACGGCGCCGCCAATCAAGCACTGGAAAGACTGGCCGCCAAGACGCTGGGAGTGCCTGTTTCGGCCGTTTCGGTTGTCGCTGGCGGCACGGCCAGGCTGAAGACGCTGCGAATCTCAGGCGATCCCGAGGCGCTGTCACGGAGCATTGAAGCGCTCGGCGGCTGATCCAGGATCCACCGCTTGCGCGGCATGGAGACCCTTGATCTGTCTGCGGGACAGCGCCCCCTCTGTCCTGCCGGACATTCCCCCACGAGGGAGGAGATCGGCAGGCTCTCAATCGCCGAGCGGCAAACGCGGGTCGTCGACCTTCAGCGTGTTCACGCTCTGCTTGATGCGGCGCAAATTCTCCAGCACCTTCGGGCCGCGCGTCTCGGCCACCGATGTCACGAGCATGTCGACGATCGCCAGCAGCGCATAGCGCGATGATGTCGGCTTGTAGATGTTGCCGTCCTCGAGCGGCTGCAGATGGATGACCGTGTCGGCGACGTTGGACAGGGCAGAGTCCGGCGCGGTGATGGCGATGGTGGTGGCGCCATATTGCTGGGCGACCTGTACCGCTTCGATGACCGAACGCGCATAGCCTGAGACGGAAAAGGCGACCAGCGTGGTTTCGGGCGTGGCAACGGCGGCGTACATGCGCTGCAGCTGGCCGTCGATCTGCGCCAGCACTGGCAGGCCGAGCCGGAACAGCCGGTTCTGCATCTCGGTCGCCATCATCGAGGAGATGCCGCCGGAGCCGATGCACAGAACGTTGCCCGACGTCGCAAGCCGCTCGGCGACGGCGACCAGAGTCGTCATGTCGAGGTTCTCGCTGGCGCGCTGGATGGCAGAAATCGCCGCTTCGGTGATGGCGGAAGCGATGCGCTGCTCGCGCGCGTCGCGGCTCAGCGGCTCGGGCGAAAGATACTGGCCGCCGATGGCGATCGCCTGCGCCAGGTAGAACTTGAAATCGCGCAGGCCCTCGCAGCCGAGATTGCGGCAGAAGCGGGTCACCGTCGGTTCGCTGACGCCGACGCGTCCGGCGATCTCCGAAATCGCCGCCTTGGAGGCGAAGTCGAGATCGGACAGTACCAGGCCGGCCAGCCGGCGGTCCGACTTGGTGCCGTCCTGCGATATCAGCTGCAGCCGCGTGATGATGTCGGCCGGCGTCTTCATGCGCGTGTATTCGTCATTGGCGCTTCCGTCGTCATCTCAGCGGCAGGCCGGTCGCGGTGTCGAACAGATGAATTTTGCCGGGATCGACGGAGACCGGCAGCAGATCGCCAGGCCTGACCGGCACCCGGTCGCGGAACACGGCACGCACCGCGTCGACACCTATGGAACCATAGACATGGGTCTCGGAGCCGGTCGGCTCGACGACATCCACCTTCAGCGCCATGGCGTCCGCCGTTTCACCGATCATGAAGTGCTCGGGCCGGATGCCAGCCTCGACCGCGCTGCCGGCCGGCAGCGGGTTGCCGGCAAGCGCAAGCCGGCCGCCGCCGATCGACTCGAACCAGGTCCTCTCAGGCGTCGTCTTGAGGGCCCCGGAGACAAAGCTCATCGACGGGGAGCCAAGGAAGCCGGCGACGAACTTGTTGGCCGGCCTGTCGTAGAGTTCGAGCGGCGCCCCGACCTGCTGGATCCGGCCGCGGTCCATCACGACGATGCGGTCGGCCATGGTCATGGCCTCGATCTGGTCGTGGGTGACGTAGACGATGGTCGATTTCAGCCGCTGGTGCAGCGCCTTGATCTCGACGCGCATCTGCACGCGCAACTGCGCATCGAGATTGGACAGCGGTTCGTCGAACAGAAACACCGACGGCTCGCGCACGATGGCGCGGCCCATGGCGACGCGCTGGCGCTGGCCGCCCGACAATTGCCGGGGGTAGCGGTCGAGGTAAGAGAACAGGTTGAGGACGCCGGAGGCCTTCTTGACCTTGTCGTCGATGGCCGTGCGCGTCTCGCCGCGGATCTTCGGGCCGAAGCCGATGTTGTCGGAGGCCTTGAGATGCGGAAACAGCGCGTAGGACTGGAACACCATGGCGATGTTGCGCTGCTGCGGCGGCAAGTCGTTGGCACGCACGCCGCCGATCAAAAGGTCACCGGAGGTGATCGTCTCCAGGCCGGCCAGCATGCGCAGCAAGGTCGACTTGCCGCAGCCGGATGGGCCGACCAGCACCACGAACTCGCCGCTCTTGATATCGAGGCTTATGTTCTCGAGGATCTTGTGCTGGCCGAAGGACTTCGACAGGTCGCGAAACTCGACGTCGGTCATGGTCACGCTCCCAATATGTCGTCGATGAAGGGCAGGCAGCCGGCGGTCAGTCCGGCATCCACGGGCATCACCACGCCTGTTATGCCCGATGCGCGGTCCGAGGCAAGGAAGGCCACTGCTTCGGCCACTTCCGAAGCGTTGACGATGCGGCCGAGCGGGTAGAGCCGCTGCAATTTGCCGAGGATCTCCGGATCCTTGGCAAGGCGATGGTCCCAGGCGGCGGTACGGATCGATCCCGGGCAGACGACATTGGCGCGCACGCCGCTGCGGCCAAGCTCGACCGCGATCGATTTGGCATAGGCGTTGATGCCGGCTTTGGCGGCGGCGTAGGCGGGATTGCCGAAATGCGCGATGGCGTTGACCGAGGAGATGAAGACGACACTGCCCGAACCGCGCGCGGCCATTGCCTTGGCAATGGGGTCGGCGAACATCATCACCCCGGTCAGGTTCAGGTCGAGCTCATGCTCGATCTTGTCCGCCGTCAGCGCTTTCAGCGTTTCGGCACGTGTCCAGCCGGCATTGTTGATCAGGATGTCAGGTACGCCATCCCTGTCGAGCAAGGCAGCGATGGCCTTCTCCACCGACGCCCGGTCGAGAAGATTGAAAACATGGCGCGAGGCAAGGTGCGGGCTGGCCAGCGCCTCGTCGGACTGGTCGCAGCCGACCACCCGCGCGCCCCGCTCGGCCAGCAGTGCGACGATCGCCGAGCCAAGGCCACCGCCGGCGCCCGTGACAACGACAGTGCGGCCCTCGAATTCGGCTTTCGAAACCACGGCGCTTGCTCCTCCCGCAGGTCAGGCAGATGCCGGCAGGCTAATGAAGGGAATGTAATTAAGCAACATACTAATCCTCTTGCATGCGGCCAATTCATCGATAATGTAGGAAAGTCACATAAATCTTGCGCCAGCGATCAGGCTCAAGGAGCGCATAGGCGCGGACAAAATGGGAGAGATCAGATGAACCTTGCGAAATGGACTGTCGGCCTGATGGCCGGAATGAGCATGCTGGCCTTCGCGGCGCAGGCGAATGCGGGCGAGGTACGGGTCACCGTTGCCGAATACAGCGCCAAGACCGGCCCCTATTTCGAGGAAGTGAAGAAGGAATTCGAGGCGAAGAACCCCGGCATCACCGTCAAGTTCGAGGTCGTGCCGTGGGATGTGCTCTTGCAGAAGCTGACCACCGACATCACCGCCGGCACAAACGCCGATCTGTCGATCATCGGCACGCGCTGGCTGATCGACTTCGTCCAGCAGGACGTCGCCGAGCCGCTCGACGGCTACATCAAGCCCGAATTCAAGGACCGCTTCATCGACACGTTCCTGTCGCCCTCGATCATGAACGGCAAGACCTACGGCCTGCCGATCGCAGCCTCGGCGCGCGCCATGTATTACAACAAGGAACTGTTCGAGAAGGCCGGCATCGCCAAGCCGCCGGCAACCTGGACCGAGCTGCAGGAAGACGCCCGCAAGATCAAGGCGCTGGGATCCGGCACCTTCGGGTTCGGGCTGCAGGGCAAGGAGATCGAGACCGACGTCTATTACTACTACGCGATGTGGTCGCAAGGCACAGAGATCCTCAACAAGGACGGCACGTCGGGCCTTGGCACGCCGGGCGCGCTCGAAGCCGCCAAGCTCTACAAGTCGATGATCGACGAGGGGCTGACGGAACCGGGCGTCACCTCCAACAACCGCGAGGACGTGCAGAACCTGTTCAAGCAAGGCAAGGTCGGCATGATGATCACCGCGCCCTTCCTGTCCAACCAGATCAAGGACGAGGCGCCGACGCTGAAATACGGCGTCGCCGCCATTCCGGCTGGTCCGACCGGCGCACGCGGCACCTATGGCGTCACCGATTCCATGATCATGTTCAAGAACTCCAAGAACAAGGACGAGGCCTGGAAGCTGATGGACTTCCTGTTCACCACGGAGCAGCGCGCCAAGTTCACGCAAGGCGAGGGCTTCCTACCGGTGAACAAGGAAGAGGCCAAGATGGATTACTTCGTCAACAACGCCGATCTGGCCGCCTTCACCGCGCTCCTGCCCGACGCCCGCTTCGCGCCGGTCATCCCGGGTTGGGAAGAAGTCGCCCAGATCACGTCGGACGCCATGCAGAAGATCTATCTCGGCGGCGACCCCGAGGCAGGCCTGAAGGACGCGGCGGCGAAGGCCAATGCAGTGTTGAAGAAGTAGGGGCAGTGCTGAAGAAGTAGGGGCAGTGCTGAAGAAATAGGGCCTGCTGAAGGAATAGGGCGTATCTCCCTGCGCCCGTGGCGCGCCCCAGACTCAGGCGGGGCGCGCCACTCAATCTTCAGCAGAAAAATCGTCTACGTCGGTGCCGCCCCAACCAGGCTCCTTTCCTCTCCCTCCGGAGGGGGGAGAGGTGGCTCGGCGAAGCCGAGACGGAGTGGGGAAACCACCTGCACTCCGTCACGGACATAGGAAGAGCACCAGGCACAAGCATCGTCTTGCCTTGCGCCCAGGGGTCGCCCCCCACTCCGTCGAGCTTCGCTCGACACCTCTCCCCCGGTCGACGGGGAGAGGAAGGGCTCCCTTCCGCAACTGCCGCGGAGGACGGGCAGCAGATGAGGGCGGCGCTTGCGGTTGCAAGCAATCCCGAAGCGGTGTCCTGAAAGAACGAGGCCGGACCAAGTCAATCTGTTAAGCCAGCGAAATCCAATCTCCCCGCAAGGCGGTAAAAACCAGCCGATGCAAAATCGCTTCCTGCCCTATCTCCTGACCTTGCCCAGCCTGTTCCTGGCGGCGGTCGTCATCTTCTGGCCGGTCTGGGACCTGATCCAGATCTCGACGCATGACGTCAGCCGCTTTGGCCAGTTGCGCGATTTCTCGGGCCTGACCAATTTTGCCGCGCTCACCGCCGATCCCGATTTCATCGCCGCGCTCTGGCGCACGGGGCTGTGGACCGTGCTGGTGGTTGGCGGGGCGCTGTTGCTGTCGGTTCCGGTGGCGATGATCCTCAATACCGATTTCTATGGCCGCGGCATCGCCCGCGTCATCATCATGCTGCCCTGGGCGGTATCGTTGACCATGACGGCGGTGGTCTGGCGCTGGGCGCTGAGCGGTGAAAGCGGCATGCTGAATTCGGCGCTGATAGGGCTCGGCCTGATCGACCACAACATCCAGTGGCTGGCGCAGGCCGAGACCGCCTTTCCGATGCAGGTGCTGATCGGCATACTGGTGACGGTGCCGTTCACGACGACGATCTTCCTCGGCGGGTTGTCGTCGATATCAGACGATCTCTACGAGGCGGCGGCTCTCGAAGGAGCGACACCCCTGCAGCAGTTCCGCGAGATCACCTTTCCGCTGTTGAAGCCGTTCATCAACATTGCCATCGTGCTCAACACCATCTACGTCTTCAATTCCTTCCCGATCATCTGGGTGATGACGCAAGGCGGGCCGGCGAACTCGACCGACATCCTGGTCACCCATCTCTACAAACTTGCCTTCCGCATCGGCAAGCTGGGCGAGGCCTCCGCCGTGTCGCTGGTGATGTTCGCCATATTGCTCATCTTCACCATGATCTATGTGCGGCTGGCCATGCGGGAGCAGCGCGCATGACGAGTAAACTCAAACGCACCGTCATTGCATGGCTGCTGCTGGCGCCCTTGATCGTGGTGACGATCTTTCCCTTCGCGGTGATGTTCCTGACCGCGGTCAAGCCGCGGCAGGAGGTGCTGTCGCCGACATGGTGGCCGAGCGAGTTCCGCTGGTCGAATTTCTCCGACATGTGGGTAGCGACCGGCTTCGGCCAGGCGCTGGCCAATTCGCTCTACGTCTCGGTCATCGCCACGGTCGGCGCGATCCTGATCTCGGTGCCGGCGGCCTATGCCATGTCGCGCTTCCGCTTTGCCGGTTACGGCGCCTTCCGTCAGTTCCTGCTGATCTCGCAGATGATCTCGCCGATCGTGCTGGTGCTCGGCCTGTTCCGGCTGATGGCCGCCTGGGGGCTGGTCGAATCGACGACGGCGCTCGGCTTCATCTACATGGCCTTCAATGTCGCCTTCACGGTCTGGATGCTGCAGAGCTATTTCGACACGATTCCGCGCGATCTCGAGGAGGCGGCCTGGATGGAGGGTGCCGGCCGCTGGCTGACCTTGCGCAAAGTGTTCCTGCCGCTCTGCCTGCCGGCAATCGCGGTGACCGCCATCTTCACCTTCATCAACGCCTGGAATGAGTTCGTCGTCGCGCTCACCATGCTGCGCAGCCAGGAAAGCTACACGCTGCCGATCCAGGTGTTCTCGCTGGTCGCCGGCCGCTACACGATCGAGTGGCATCACGTCATGGCCGCCACGCTGCTGGCGACCCTGCCGGTGGCGATCCTGTTCATCTGGCTGCAGCGCTACCTGGTTCGTGGGCTGGCGCTCGGGGCCGTTAAATAGCAATCCCAGCAATTCCAGGAAAAGTGTGCAGCGGTTTTCCGTCCGGAATTGCGAAAAACAAAAAGTCCATCCCTGGAGCTTCCATGCGCATCTTCACCGCCTCGCTGGCGACGGAAACCAACACCTTCTCGCCGGTGCCGACAGACCGGGCCTCGTTCGAGATGGCCTTCTATGCCGGGCCGGGCAAGCATCCGGAGACGCCGACGCTGTGCTCATCGCCGATCGTCGCCTTGCGCCGGCGCGCGGCCTCCGAGGGGCTGACCGTGATCGAAGGCACCGCCACCTGGGCCGAGCCCGGCGGCTTGGTGCAGCGGCAGACCTATGAGGCATTGCGCGACGAGATTCTCGGTCAGCTCAAGGCGGCGCTGCCGGTCGATGCGGTCATCCTCGGACTGCACGGCGCCATGGTGGCGCAAGGTTACGATGATTGCGAAGGCGATCTGCTGGAAAATGTGCGGGCGATGGTCGGGCCTGACGTGGTGATCGCCTCCGAGTTCGATCCGCACAGCCATCTGACGCCCAAGCGCGTGGCGGCCTCCAACATCATGGCCTATTTCCTCGAATTCCCGCACACAGACTTTTACGAGCGCGGCGAGCATGTCGTCGAGCTTGGGCTGGCGGCGGCGCGCGGCGAGATCGAGCCGGTCATCTCGACCTTCGACTGCCGCATGATCCAGGTTTTGCCGACCAGTCGCGAGCCGATGCGGTCCTTCGTCGACCGCATCAAGGCGCTGCACGGCAAGGATGGCGTGCTGTCGGTCTCGGTCATCCACGGTTTCATGGCGGCGGATGTTCCCGAAATGGGCACGCGCATCCTGGTGGTCACCGACAATGACAAGGAAAAGGGCGACGCGCTGGCGGAACGGCTGGGGCGGGAACTCTATGCCATGCGCGAGAAGACGGCGATGACGATGCTTGATACGGCCGACGGCATCGATCGCGCCTTGGCCGTGCGGGCCGAAAGACAGGACAGGCCGGTGGTCATCGCCGACATCTGGGACAATCCCGGCGGCGGCGTTGCCGGCGATGGCACCGTCGTGCTGCGCACCATGCTGGAACGCGGCTTGAAGAATGTCGGCGTGGCGACGATCTGGGATCCGATCGCGGTGACCTTCTGCCAGGCTGCGGGCGAAGGCGCCGTCATCGACCTGCGCTTCGGCGGCAAGGCTGGGCCCTTGGCGGGCGAGCCGATCGACGCGCGCGTCAAGGTGCTGAAGGCGGTTCCGGAGGGATGGCAGAGTTTCGGCCCAAGCCGGGTGACGCTCGGACCGGCCGCACTCATCCGCATCGAAGGCACCGAGGTCGACATCATCCTCAACACCAACCGCACGCAAACCTTCGAGCCGGACATTTTTTCCAACATCGGTGTCGATCCGATGAGCAAGGACGTGCTGCTGATCAAGTCGACCAACCATTTCTACGCCGGCTTCGAGCCGATCGCCGCCGAGATCATCTATGTCTCGGCGCCGAGTTCGTATCCCAGCAATCCGGCGGTGACCGATTACAAGAAGCTGACGCGGCCGGTGTGGCCAAGGGTGGCTGATCCTTGGAAGGCATAGGTTCTTCCTTCTCCCCTTGAGGGAGAAGGTGGCCTCGCGAAGCGAGGTCGGATGAGGGGTGTTCCAGCNCGCCTCACTCCGCTGGAACACCCCTCATCCGTCTCGGCGCTGCGCGCCGATCCACCTTCTCCCACAGGGGGAGAAGGAAAGACGCTACACCAAACCCCGCTTCACCATCATCGCTTCAGGCGAAGGCATCTTGCCGCGGAACGCCGTGTAAAGCTCTTCCGGGTCCTTCGAGCCGCCGGCGGCGTAGATGTTTTTCCGCAGCCGCTCGGCGAGCGCCGGGTTGAAAGGGTCACCAGTCTCCTCGAAGGCGGCAAAAGCATCGGCGTCGAGCACCTCGGACCACATGTAGGAATAGTAGCCGGCCGAATAGCCTTCGCCGGCGAAGACATGGCCGAAATGCGGGGTGCGGTGGCGCATCGCGATGGTGTCCGGCATGTCAAGCTTCTCCAACGTTTCGGCTTCGAAACGAAGCGGCTCCGCCGGGGCATCGGGCCGGGCGTGATAGGCCATGTCCATCAAGGCCGAGGCGGTGAATTCGACGGTAGCGAAGCCGGCGCCGAAGGTGCGCGCGGCCAGCATCTTGTCGAGCAGCGCCTTCGGCATCGGCTTGCCGGTCTTGACATGCAGCGCGTGCTTTTCCAGCACCGCCGGCACCGTCAGCCAATGCTCGTAAAGCTGCGAGGGCAGTTCGACGAAATCCCGGCTGACCGACGTGCCGGATACCGACGGCCAGGTGACGTCGGTCAGCATACCGTGCAGCGCATGGCCGAATTCGTGGAACAGCGTCTTCGCCTCGTCGACCGACAGCAATGCCGCCTCGCCAGCTGGCGGCTTGGCGAAGTTCATGATGTTGTAGATCACCGGCTTCGAGCCGTGGCCGAGCCGGTAGCCGGACTTCAGCGCGCTCATCCAGGCGCCGGAACGCTTCGAGGGCCGCGCGAAATAATCGGCGAGGAACAGGCCGCGCTCGCTGCCATCGGCATTCTTCACCACGAAGACACGCGCGTCCGGGTGCCAGGCGGCAATGCCCTTCTTCTCCTCGAAGGTGATGCCGAACAGTCTTTTCGCCACGTCGAAGCAGGCGTCGATGATGCGGTCAAGCTGCAGATAAGGCTTCAGTTCGGCCTCGTCGAAAGCGAACTTTTCGGCGCGCAGCTTCTCCTGGTAGAAGCGCCAGTCCCAGGCGGCGAATTTCTCGTTGCTGCCGGCTTCCGCCGCCAGCCGCTGCAGCTCGGTCTGGTCGGCGGCGGCCTTTTCCAGCGCCTTCTCCCAGACAGGATCGAGCAGCGCGTGCACCGCCTTCGGCGTCTTGGCCATGGTGTCGTCGAGCTTCAGCGCGGCGAAGGAGGCGTAGCCGAGTAGCCCGGCCTTTTCGGCGCGCAGCTTCAGCATGTCGCGCACCACGGATGTATTGTCGGTGGCGCCGCCGTTCTGGCCGCGCATGGTGAAGGCGCGGAAGGCGATCTCGCGCAGGTCGCGGCGTTCCGAGAAGGTCGTGAACGGCTCATAGATCGAGCGCGACAGGGTGACGGCGTAGCGGCCTTTCTGGCCGCGCATCTCGGCGGCTTCCGCCATGGCGCTCTTCAGGAAATCCGGCAGGCCGGCAAGGTCGGCCTCGTCGAGGAACAGCGCCCAGTCACGCTCGTCGGCCAGCATGTTCTGGCCGAAAGTCGTGCCGAGCGAGGACAGTTCCTCGCTGATCGCCGCCAGCCGCTTCTTGCCCTCGGCGTCGAGCCTGGCGCCGGAGCGGACGAAGCCTTTCCAGGTCTTTTCCAGGACCCGCAGGGTTTCGGCGTCGAGCTTGAGGCTCTCGCGGCGCTGGTAGAGGTCGTCGATGCGGGCAAACAGCCTCTCGTTCATCGAGATCGCCGAGAAGTGCCTGGACATCTTCGGCGAGATGTCGCGCTCCAGCGCCTGGATCGCCTCGTTGGTGTGGGCGCCGGCCCGGCACCAGAAGATCGACGAGACGTGATCGAGCGCCTCGCCGCCGAGTTCCAGCGCGGCAAGCGTGTTCTCGATGGTCGGCGCCTCCTTGTTGCCGGCGATCGCTTCGATCTCCGCCTCATGCGCCTTCAGCGCGGCGTCGAAGACCGGGGAAAAATCGCCGTCACCGATATGGGCAAAATCGGGCAGGCCAAGCGGCCCTTGCCACGCGGTCAGCGGATGAGCGGCGAGATCGACGGTTTTCGTGGAGGGCATGGAGGGTCTTTCGCTGGTGGTGGCAAGTGGGGGGTGGCAGGGGTCGGTGTCACCGATGTAGGGCGTGGCATTCGGCCCCGCAATATGGCAGTCGGCCGCCTCAGAAGCCGTCGCAGTTTTCGGCGATCGCCGCTTGTGAGCTGGCGGTGATGCGGTTGTCGGTGACCGCGAAAGTCTCATGCATCAGCATGTCGTTGCCGGGGAAGTCGTAGCAGGCGATGACCGTGGTGACGCCGGCCTCGCTCTTCTCGATCCGGTGGCGGATCGCAGCACCCGCGACCGCGCCCCTCCATTCGTCGATCGAGGCGATGAATTCCTGCTTGTTCTGGACGATGCCGAGGTCGTCGAGCTTGATGCGAACGTCGTCGGCGAGCAGGTCGGAGAGTTCGGTGCGGTCGGCGACCAGTAGGGCTGAATACCAGCGGCTGATGATGGCGCGGTCATCGGCGCGGGCGGCCATGATGGCGATCAGCAGCGCGACGGCCGTGAAAACGACCGACCGGACGTTTACCACCTGCCGCGCCTTCCCGTTCATTCCAGCACCGGCCGCTCGAAATCCCCGGTGTCCTTGTTCATCAGCCAGAGTTCGCCGGTCGAAATGTCGAACCAGGCGCCATGCAGCGACAGCCGGCCCTTGCCCTCCAGGATCGAGACGCAAGGAAAGGTCCTGAGATTGGCGATGGAATAGCGGATCGAGATGCGCTCGAGCGCGGTCTGGCGCTCCGTTGTCGTCATGAAGGTGCTGGACGAGACGGTCTCGGCGGCGGGCGCGATCAGGCTCATCCATTTGCCGATGAAGTCGCCGGGCGACAGCGGCGCCGAGTTGGGATCGAGCGCGGCACGGATGCCGCCGCAGCGACCGTGACCCATGACGACGATGTTCTTGACCTTGAGGCTTTGCACCGCGAATTCAAGCGCGGCCGAGGTCGAGTGGAACTCGCCATCCGGCTCGTAGGGCGGCACGAGATTGCCGACATTGCGCAGCACGAAAAGCTCGCCGGGTCCGGCGTCGAAGATCGCTTCGGGGGCCGAGCGGGAGTCGCAACAGGCGACGATCATGGTCTCGGGAGCCTGCCCTTCCCGAGCGAGTTCGCGGTAACGGCCGCTCTCGGTGAGATAACGGCCGTTCATGAAATTGCGGTAGCCGGCGAGAAGGTGGTCGGGAAGATGCGGCATGGGCGGCTAAGGCCTTTCCAGTTGGAGGCGGAAGCTCGTTGCGGTCGAGAAAGGCTCTAACGGTAAAAGCCTGTTGCGAGCAATGCAGAATTATGAGGGCTGGTCATAAATGCCATGCGTCAAAGCGGGGCGTCGGCCGATACTGTCACGCCCAGATGGCGACCGGTATGCCAAAACCGTCAACGAGCGGCGGGTTGGGAAACGGCCTGGCCTTGCCGTTGGCGATGCGACCGGCAATCAGCATCATCGCGGCGGCATCAAGAAAATCGTCGGCGGCCGCGCCGCGCGGCGGCACTTGGTCGAGAAAGGCCATGTCATAGCCGTGCCGGCACAGCAGCGCCTTGCGTTCGGCCATGCCGGCTGGATTGATGCTGCCCTTGATCTTCTTCGGCAGCTGCATCGCCTGGTCGTCGTTCAGGCGGCAGAAGGCGACTTCCGGATGCGATTCGAAGACGCGGCCGCGCAGATCGGGCCGCGCGATCAGCAAGGCGTCGATCTCGCGGATCTTCGAGAAGATGCCAAAGGCCTGGATCGAAACGCCGCGCGGCGGATCGGATGTGGTCCTGGCCACCTCGCTTGCCCTGATATGCGCGGCGTACCAGGCCTCGATCGTGGTGAAATCGTTGGTGTCCGCATAAAGCGCCGATCGGGACGGGATCGAAAAGACGCTGGACTGGCGTGGCCCGAGCAGCGGCCGCACCAGCGCTTCCGGTCCGCGCCCGCCCTTGGCCGAAACCTCTGGCAGGCCGATCGGCATGTCGACGGCGACGACGGCGTTGTCGGGATTGGCCGCGAGCAGCGCCGCGAAGCTGGCGAAGACCTCGACGGAAGGCACCGCGCCCGGCGCGCACCGCACGGCGATCCAGCCGGCCTTGCAGCCGTCTACGCCGACCAGAACGACCTCGGTCGAGATCACGCCAGGCGATCCCGCCCCGGATGCGTGAGGTGGCGCAGCTGCACCATGGCCATCGGATGCGACAGGCTCTGCGCGTCGGTTTCGAGCTGCAATTCGTCGCCGCCGCGCTTGGCGGTGCGCGCGAGTATCTCGTAGACCGCCGCCGTGGTCGACTGCAGGGCCTTGATCGCCGGTTGGCCGGAGAGGATGCGGGCGAGGTAGACGGCCGCCGTCAGGTCACCCAGACCGTTCGGCGGCTTGTCGATCAAGCGGTGCTCGGCAAGCAGCGCCTGGGTGCCGTCGAGCAGAAGATTGCCGGTGCTACCGGTCATCATCGACGGCGCCGAGGTGACCAGCATGGTCGACGGCCCGGCATGGAGTGCGGCCGAGATCACCGATTTGAGGTCGGGAAGCGGCGCGCCGGCCATCCATTCCAGCTCGTAGCGGTTGGGGGTGGCGATGTCGGCGATCGGCATCAGCCGGTCGCGCATGGCGGCCGCGGTTGGTTCGGGCACATAGAGGCCGCCCGAATCGCCCATCACCGGATCGCAGATATAGACCGCGTCAGGCGTCCTGGCCTTGACGGCGGCGACCAGCGAGGCGACGGCCTCGGCCTGGCCCGCCTCGCCGAGATAGCCTGACAGCACGGCGCCAACCTCGCCCAGCCATGGCGCCCGCTCGAGGTCGGCCATCAGCGCCTTGAACTGGTCGAGCGGCGGCACGATGCGTGTCGCCCGCCCGTGGCCGGGATGCCAGGGCAGGATGACCGTCGGCACCGCCCAGACCGGAAACCCCAGCGTCTCCAAGGCAAAGACAGCGGCGCGGTTGCCGACCGAACCACGGGCGACATGGCTCGAAATGACGATGACCGCGCGCGGCGCGTCGGGTTTTTCGGCGCTCATTGTTTTTTGATTCCTAGCTGCCCCGGATGAGGAAAAGCACGAGCCAGACCATCAGGCCCAGCGCCAGAAGCAGGCCGAGTATCCTGCCAATGCGCGTACCCCAGACCTCGACCGGGTCCGCGCGGTCGGCGTCGGCGGCGGCGACGTGGTCGCGCACGCCTTTCGCGGTCCGCGCCACCAGCGAGGTGCCGGACGGATCGGTCTCCTGCGCGACGCGCTCGAGGATACGGCGCGATTCGTTGTCGCTGTCCTGTCGTCCGGCCATGATGGTGTCCTGCCTTCCGCCGACCTTATCGTGATCGCCTCGCCAATTACAGCGTCTTGTCAATTATAGGATATTGCCAGTTATTACAGTGCCTTGCGGCCGATGGGAACGTGCCGATAACCCGTTCCCGCCGAGGTCGTTTTCTTGCGCGCTGATTGTGGTAATGCTTCGCATGCAACTTCTGTCGAGGGACCGATCATGCTTGCCCAGCGCCTTGCCTCACCATCCGTGTTCCGCACGCTTCCCGCCTTCCTGATGATGGCTTTCGTGCTGCCGCTGCTTGCCGGCTGCGGCTACAACACCATCCCGACGGCGGAGGAAAACGCCAGGGCGGCATGGAGCGAGGTGCTGAACCAGTACCAGCGCCGCGCCGATCTCATCCCCAACCTGGTCGAGACGGTCAAGGGCTACGCCTCGCATGAGAAGGACACGCTCGACGCGGTGGTCGAGGCGCGCGCCAAGGCGACGCAGATCACGGTGACGCCGGAAACGCTCAAGGATCCCGAAGCGCTCAAGAAGTTCCAGGATGCTCAGGCCGGGCTGACCAGCGCCCTGTCGCGGCTGATCGCGGTGTCGGAAGCCTATCCGGATCTCAAGGCCAACCAGAACTTCCTGGCGCTGCAGGCGCAGCTCGAAGGCACGGAAAACCGCATCGCGGTGTCGCGCCGCGACTATATCCAGGCGGTCAGGGACTACAATCTGACGCTGAGGACCTTCCCGTCGGTGCTGTGGGCGACCTTCTGGTTCCGCGGCAACGAGCCGTTCGCCAATTTCACGGTGGACGAAGACAAGATGCAGCCACCAAAGGTCGATTTCGGCACGAAGCAGGGCGGGTGATAGGCGAAATCGGCTGAGCGTCTCTTTACCACAAGACGGACCGCTGGCGTGCAAACACCCCCCTCTGTCCTGCCGGACATCTCCCCCGCAAGGGGGGAGATCGGTTGTCGCTTAGGCTTTCGCCAATCTTCGGCGTTTGAAGGTTCGCGCCAACAGCGAAGCTGCCAATCTCCCCCCTTGCGGGGGAGATGGCCGGCAGGCCAGAGGGGGGTGCGAAGAAACGCCAACCTCAATTTTCTTGCCCTAGTTTTCTTCCTTCTCTTTGTCCTTCCGCCAACCGCCTTCGCCGCCGAACTGCCTGCCCTTACCGGCCGGGTGGTCGACAATGCCGGTATCATCGATGCCGCGACCAGGGCGGCGCTGACGCAGAAGCTCGCCGACTTCGAGACCAAGGGCTCCGACCAGATCGTCGTCGCGACGATCCCCAGCCTCGACGGCGAGGAGATCGAACCCTATGCCAACCGGCTGTTCCGCTTCTGGAAGCTCGGCCAGGCAAAGGAAAACAACGGCGTGCTTTTGCTGGTCGCGCCGAACGACCGCAAGATGCGCATCGAGGTCGGCTACGGACTGGAAGGCACGCTGACCGACCTGCACACCAAGTTGATCATCGAAAACGACATGGTGCCGGCCTTCCGCGCCGGAGATTTTTCCGGCGGCATCAGCAGGGCCGTCGACGACATGGTCATGGTACTCGAAGGCAATCCGGAGGAACTGGAAGCGCGGGGAAAACGCAACCAGCAGGCGCCGTTCAATTCCGACGACCTGTTCTTCGCCATCTTCATCAGCATCTGGGCAATCATCTTCTTCGGCAGCATCGCGGCCTCGATCCTGCCGCCGATCTTCGGCCAGAAGCTCGGGCCCGGACGCTATCGCTGGCTCGGCATGACCTTCGAGCCCGGCCGGCGATCCTCGAGCGGCGGCTGGTCCTCGGGTAGTTCCGGCGGTGGCTGGTCTTCGGGTGGCGGTGGCTTTTCCGGCGGCGGCGGTTCGTCCGGCGGCGGCGGCTCATCCGGCAGCTGGTGAGCCCATGACAAGGCCCGCCCTCGCTTTTTCGATATCCGGTCATTTCGTCAAGGGGTTGCGCCTTGCGCTGATGTCCATGGTGGCGCTTCTGTTTGCCTTGCTCAGCGCCTTCGCCGCCGAACTGCCAGCCCTGACCGGGCGGGTGGTCGACAATGCCGGTATCATCGATGCCGGTACCAAGGCGGCGCTGACGCAGAAGCTCGCCGACTTCGAGACCAAGGGCTCCGACCAGATCGTCGTCGCCACCATCCCCAGCCTCGGCGGCGAGGAGATCGAACCCTATGCCAACCGGCTGTTCCGCTTCTGGAAGCTCGGCCAGGCAAAGGAAAACAATGGCGTGCTTTTGCTGGTCGCGCCGAACGACCGCAAGATGCGCATCGAGGTCGGCTACGGGCTGGAAGGCACGCTGACCGACCTGCACACCAAGCTGATCATCGAAAACGACATGGTGCCGGCCTTCCGCGCCGGCGACTTCTCCGGCGGCATAGCCAAGGCCGTCGACGACATGGTCATGGTGCTCGAAGGCAATCCGGAGGAGCTGGAAGCGCGGGGAAAACGCAATCCCGCCGACAGCGGCACATCCATCGACCCGATTGCCGCGGTGTTCCTGATCCTATGGGCGACGATGTTCTTCGGTGGCCTGGCGATGGCATTCCTGCCGCCGATGTTCGGCACGAAACTGTCGCCGGGCGTGTATAGATGGCTGGGCATGACGTTTCGTTATGGCCGGGGCCCGAGCGGATCCTCGGGCACCAGCGGCTGGACAACGGGCTCGTCGGGTGGCGGCTGGTCGTCGGGAAGTTCCGGCGGCGGCTGGTCCTCGGGATCGAGCAGCGGCGGATTTTCGGGCGGTGGCGGCTCGTCCGGTGGTGGCGGTTCTTCAGGAAGCTGGTGAGACAATGGCAACACGACCGATCAACCCGCAGGATCATGAGCGCATCGCCGATGCGATCCGCGCCGCGGAAACCAGGACCGACGGCGAGATCTACTGTGTCGTGGCGCATGCCAGCGACGGCTATTTCGCCCCCGCCGCCTTGATGGCGACGCTGTGCATGCTGGTCGTCAGCCTCGCCGTCGCCTATGGGCTGGAGGCCTGGTGGCTCACCATCCGGCTGCCGCATTTCGTCCTCGCCCAGCTTTTGGCCCTGGCCTGCGTGCTGGCCCTGCTGTGGGCGCTGCCCGGCTTGCGCATCCACATGGTGCCACGGCGGCTGCGCTATCAGGCGGCACACGCCAATGCGATCAAGCAGTTCCTCGCCCGCAACGTCCACCGCACCGCGGCGCGCACCGGCGTGCTGGTCTTCGTCTCGATCGCCGAGCGCTATGCCGAGGTGGTCGCGGATTCGGGCATCGACGCCAAGGTCGGCCAGCATGTCTGGGACAGCGTGGTGCGCGACTTGACCGCGCATGCCGGCAACGACCGGCTTGCCGACGGTTTCGTCAAGGCGATCGAGCAGGTGGGCGCGGTGCTGGCCGAGCATTTCCCGGTCACGTCCGGCGACACCAACGAACTTGACGACCATCTGGTCGAAATCTAAGCGCCTGCCGTCGAGATTGCTTTGCCGGTCCGGCCTGTTTCCGGACGGGCTTTGCACGATGTCACCTACCATGATCGTCTGTGAGAAAGCGGTTGGCGGGCTGCCCGGACTCTTGCAATCGGCCAGTGCGGGTTTATGGTTAACAAATCATGAATACGCTGACGATCGACATCCGGAAGGCAGAGCCGCGCGACGCTGGCGCTATCGCCGAGGTGCATCTGGAAGCCTGGCGCGGCGCCTATTCCGGCATCATTCCGCACCGCACGCTGACATCGATGATCAATCGCCGTGGCGCCGACTGGTGGGCGAATGCGATTCGCCGCGCCGCGACCGTCCTTGTGGTCGAGATCGGCGGCACGATCGCCGGCTACGCGACGATCGGCAAGAACCGGGCCCGGGAACTCAAGCAGCAGGGCGAGATCTACGAACTCTATTTGCGCCCGGAATATCAGGGCATCGGCCTCGGGCGGCGGCTGTTTTCAGCCGCCAAGGCGCGGCTTGCCGACCATGGCCTGAAAGGCATGGTGGTGTGGGCGCTGGAAGACAACCAGAACGCGCTCGCCTTCTACGCCGGCGCCGGCGGCCGCGACATCGCCGAAGGCGTCGAGATCTTCGAGCAGAAGGCGCTGAAGAAGGTGGCTTTCGTCTGGGAATGACCGCCGAGGGCTGATCGCGGAAAGCAAAGCCGGCTCGCGGGATAATCCAACGCGAAATCACGGCGCTGAAACATCTTGTTCCGATGATTGAACGTGCCGGATGCCATCGCGTCTCGCCCGACGTCGGTCAGCACCATTCGCCGCATTGCGCCATTCTGCGCCGCCCGCTATCTCCTCCCCATCGAGAGAGGGACAAAAGCCATGCGCATTGAAGCCATAGCCAGCGGAAAGAACCCGCCTGAGGACGTCAACGTCATCATCGAGGTGCCGATCGGCGGCGAGCCGATCAAGTACGAGATGGACAAGGAAGCCGGTACCTTGTTCGTTGACCGCTTCCTGCACACCTCGATGCGCTACCCCGGCAATTACGGCTTCGTGCCGCACACACTGTCGGGCGATGGCGATCCGATCGACGTGCTGGTCTGCAACACGCGCGCGCTGGTGCCGGGCTGCGTCATCAATGTCAGGCCGATCGGCGTGCTGATCATGGAAGACAATGCCGGCCAGGACGAAAAGATCATCGCCGTGCCGTCGCCCAAGCTGACGCTGCGCTACGAGAACGTCACCGAGTATACGCAGTTGCCCGACATCACCCGCCAGCAGGTGCAGCACTTCTTCGAGCACTACAAGGATCTCGAGCCCGGCAAATGGGTCAAGATCGAAGGCTGGCACGATTCCAAATACGCCAAGAAGATGATCATGGACGCGATCGAACGGGCGAAGAAGAGCAAGTAGCGCTTCTGATCAGTTGTCGACCCGGCCGAAGGCCGGCACATTGCCGATGACGGTGTGCCGGTCCTTGCCGCAGGCGAAGGTTCGCGCCTTCTCGTCGGCGAGTTTGCGCGCCTGGTCGTTGGCTTGCGGGTTGCCGGTGGCCAGTACCAGGCCGACGGTGCAGCCGGCGCGGGCGTCCATCTGGCCGACCTTGGCGACGAGCAACACTTCGGTCGACTTGTTCTCATCCTCGCCATTGCTGATCGTGCGGCGGTGGATGACCGCGAAGGGTACGGCTTTGTCGCCATTGGTCTCGACGCGCCATTCGACCTTGGCCCCGGACGAATTGAAGGCGGAAAAACTCTCCCAGGCGGATGTCATGTCGCCGCCGGGCGGAAAACCATAAAACAGCGATTCGCGGGCATCGTCATAGGCGATCAGCACGGGATAGCCGCGGTAGCCCGAACAGGCGAGGTCGGCCCAGTCGCCGTCGCCTTGTTCGGCCTGAGCGTAGGTCACGCAGTTCTTCTTCCAGTCGAGATCGGTATAGGCGCTCGATATGTCACCGGCATGGGCTGCCTGACAGAGGCCGGCGAGGGCAAGCGGGATCAGCAGGTTGCGCATGACGGATATCTCCGTTGGAGCTCGCCACAACGTATCGCCAATCGCTATTTCTTCAAGCTGGCTTCAATCAGCAGGTCGGCATTGCGGGCGACCGACTGCGCCGGCCCACCGAGCCCGAACAACTGGCCGCTGATATAGGCACCCTCGAGCAGCAGCAGCAGCCCGTCGCCCAGCGTGTCGGCATCGCCGGCGCCCATCGCGGCAGCCATGGCGCGCAGCCGGCGGCGCAGTTCCTGCTTGTTGTCTTCGCTGACCATTCGGGCCGGATGGCCGTGCTCGGGGTACTCGACCGCTGCGTTGGTCATGCCGCAGCCGCGATAATCGGGTTTTTGCGTGCGCTTTCCGACGCGGGTCAGGAAAGCCTTGATCTGCGCGCGCGGATCGCCGGGATGGGCGTCGACAGCCTCGTCGAAGCGCTCCCAGAATTCGAGGTCGTATTGCCGCAGATACGAGGCGGCCAATTCGTCCTTGGAAGGGAAGCTGCGATAGAGGCTGGGCTTGGTGACGCCGGCGCGCTTGACGATCTCGTCGACCCCGATCGCCCGGATGCCGCGCCGGTAGAACAGGTCGTAGGCGACGTCGAGGATTTTTTTGGCGGCCTTCGGCGGTGCCGATGCATGACCATCGCTGATGGTCAGTTCAATATTTTTGTCGGTTGGCATCATGGGACTCGGTTGACAATGTTACCGATCGGTACGTATACATGCTCCCATCCTGCAACGTACCGGTCAGTAACATGATAGCTCAATCCCGCCCGTTTGGCCAGCGCTACGCCTTCGTCGTGGTCGGCGTCATCTTCCTCTGCCTGCTGATCGCCGCCGGCCTGCGTTCGGCTCCCGCCGTCATGATGCTGCCGCTCGAAAACAGCTTCGGCTGGCGGCGCGACGTCATCTCGCTGGCCGCCGGTGTCGGCATCCTGCTCTATGGCCTGACCGGTCCGTTCGCCGCCGCGCTGATGGAGCGGATCGGACTGCGCCGCACGCTGATCGCCTCGCTGGTGATCATGTCGGGCTCGACCGCGCTCAGCCTTCTGATGACCGAGCCCTGGCATCTCTTCATCACCTGGGGCGTGTTCTCCGGCATCGGCTCCGGCGCCGTCGCCAGCGTGCTCGGCGCCACCATCGTCAACCGCTGGTTCAAGACCAATCGCGGACTGGTCATGGGCTTGATGTCGGCCTCCAGCGCGACTGGCCTTCTGGTATTCCTGCCGCTGCTTGCCTCGCTTGCGCAGTCCGGTGGCTGGAAGCCGGTCGCCATCGCGGTCGCGATCGCCACGGCCTGTCTGCTGCCGCTGGTCTGGCTGCTGGTGCCGGAGCGTCCGGCCTCGATCGGCATGGTGCGTTATGGCGCCGAGGCCGGTGACGTGCCGCCGACATCGCCGGCATCGCAAGGCAATTTCCTGGCGCACACGCTCAACACGCTGCGCCGCGCCGCCGGCACGCGTGTGTTCTGGTATCTGTTCGCCACCTTCTTCGTCTGTGGCTTCACCACCAACGGGCTGGTCGGCACGCATTTGATCGCCTTCTGCGGCGACATGGGCATCGGCGAGGTGCAGGCGGCCGGCCTGCTGTCGATGATGGGCATTTTCGACCTGATCGGCACGACGCTGTCCGGCTGGCTTACCGACCGTTTCGACCCGCGCAAGCTGCTTGGCGTCTACTATGCCATCCGTGGCCTGTCGCTGATCTACCTGCCCTATTCCGGCTTTTCGGCGACCAGCCTGATCATCTTCGCGGTGCTCTATGGCCTCGACTGGATCGCCACCGTGCCGCCGACGCTCAGGCTCGCCAACGAGGCCTTCGGCGACCGCAGCGGACCGATCGTGTTCGGCTGGATCGTCGCCGGCCACCAGGTGGGGGCCGCCACGGCGGCCGCCTTCGGCGGCACCATGCGCGAGCTGCAGGGCAATTACGAACTGGCCTTCCTGATCGCTGGAATGACGGCTATCGCCGCCGCCTGCATCTCGCTGCTGATCAACACCAGCCGGCCGGCCTTCGATCCGGAACCGCAAGCGGCATAGGCGCGGCCCTCCCTTCTCCCCTTTTGGGCCCGTAGCGTTACTGGGCGTGAGAGGAGACAGAAAGGGCAGCCCTGTTCATTGTTATCAAACGTTCATGATTTCGAGATGCGCCTGAAACATTGAGGCCGGAGCTTGGTGGCAACGTTCAACGCCATCCAGGAGACAGCCATGAACAAGCTCTCGATGACTCGCCGCGCTTTTGTCACCTCCGCCAGCGCCGTTGGTCTGGTCGGCGTTTCCAGCCTGGCGCTGCCCTATTATTCTCGCGCCAACCAGCGCCCGGCCTTCACCCATGGCGTCCAGTCGGGGGATGTCGACTCCACCAGCGGCATGGTGTGGACGCGCACGGATCGCCCGTCGCGTGTCATGTTCGAAGTGTCGTCGACCGAGAATTTCGCCAACGCGATCCGGCTGGCGCCGCTCGATACGTCGCCGGCCAGCGATTATACGGTCAGACGCCTGCTCACCGATCTCGCTTCTGATCAGGACATCTTCTACCGCATGACGGCAGCCGACCTTGCTGACATCAACGCCGTCTCCGAGCCGATCGTCGGCCGCTTCCGCACCGCGCCGGCCTCGAAGCGCGACATCAAGTTCGCTTGGTCGGGCGACACCGCCGGCCAGGGCTGGGGCATCGACGAGACCGGCATGAAGACCTACGCCACGATCGGCAAGCACACGCCCGATTTCTTCCTGCATTCGGGCGACACCATCTATGCCGACGGCGCGATGAAGGACGAGGTCGACCTGCCCGGCGGCGGCAAGTGGAAGAACGTCGTGCTAGTCGATGGCAAGCNGCGCGATGAAGGACGAGGTCGACCTGCCCGGCGGCGGCAAGTGGAAGAACGTCGTGCTAGTCGATGGCAAGCGCAAGGTCGCCGAGACGCTGGACGAATACCGCGACCAGTGGAAATACAACATGATGGACAGACACGTCCTGGGTCTCAGCGCCATCTGCCCGACCTTTTATCAGTGGGACGACCACGAGGTGCTGAACAACTGGTCGGATTCGAAAAATCTGAGCGCCGACAATCGCTACACGGAAAAATCCATCCATGTGCTGGCGGCCCGCGCGGCCCGCGCCTTCCATGAGATGACGACGATCCGTTACGAGCCGTCGGAGCCCGGCCGCGTCTACCGCAAGATAGCCTACGGGCCGCTGCTCGACATGTTCTTCCTCGACATGCGCTCCTATCGCGGCCCCAACGGTCCGGACATGCAGGATGAGATGACGCCGCAATCGCGCATGCTGGGCGAACAGCAGACGAAATGGCTGAAGCGGGAGCTAGCCAACTCCAAGGCGACATGGAAGATCATCGCCGCAGACATGCCGCTCGGCCTCGTCGTCTGGGACGATGGCGTCAAAAAGGCAGGCGCGGAGGCTGTCAGCAATGGTGACAACGGCCTGCCAAAGGGACGTGAGCTGGAGATCGCCGACCTGCTGCGCTACATCAAGAATGCTGGCATCAGCAACACCGTCTGGCTCACTGCCGACGTGCACTACACAGCCGCGCATTACTACAATCCCGAGAAGGCTCAGTTCCAGGACTTCAGTCCGTTCTGGGAATTCGTCTCCGGCCCCATCCATGCCGGAACGTTCGGCCCGAACGATTTCGACATGACCTTCGGTCCGGAGCTGAAGTTCATCAAGGCGCCGACAGCCGAGCAGGGGCAGAACCTGCCGCCGTCAACCGGCCTGCAATTCTTTGGCCTTGTCGACATTTCCGGCGCCACCGAGCAGATGACCGTGCGGCTGATGGATCGCGACGACAACGAACTCTACAAGATCACGCTCGACCCGGTACGGTCGGCGTAAAGACCTGAAGGTCGTCAGTCCGGGTAGCAGACCATTGGAATGTTCGGCCAGACGGCGCTGTCGCAGTTGGCTGCGTCCTGGCGCTGCTTGAAGGCGGCGCTGACCGGGCCAGTCACAATCGGATCGACGCCGTCGGGGGCGTCGGCGAAAGCCTGTTGGGCCGAAGGCGCATCGATCGGCAGGGACGACCGTGCTTCCTTCAGCGTCGCGGCCGACTGCGCGGCGTTGGCCGCCAGCAGAACGGCAAAGGCCGCGGAGGCGATTAGTGGCCAAAATCGGTTGAGTTTATCGGTCATGACGTTCGAACTGCCCGGGCCCTGAATGGTTCCCGCCTTGGTTAACAAAATCATTTCACACGCAGATGCTTAAGATTTGATGAGTATTTGGTGTTGCGCTTCCCCTTTCGCAACTGCGAAAAACCCTGTATGAGCCGCGCAACCGAAAGAGGCAGCGCCTTTGGCCTGCTGCCTGCAACGCTTCCGAGATCAGAACATGAAACTCCGTAATATCGCGATCATCGCGCACGTCGACCATGGAAAGACCACCCTGGTCGACCAGCTTTTGAAGCAGTCCGGCTCGTTCCGCGACAACCAGCGCGTCGCCGAACGCGCCATGGATTCGAACGACCTCGAAAAGGAACGCGGCATCACCATCCTGGCCAAGGCGACTTCGGTCGACTGGAAGGATACGCGCATCAACATCGTCGACACGCCCGGACACGCCGATTTCGGCGGTGAGGTCGAGCGCATCCTGTCGATGGTGGATTCAGCCATCGTGCTGGTCGACGCCGCCGAGGGCCCGATGCCGCAGACCAAGTTCGTGGTCGGCAAGGCGCTGAAGGTCGGCTTGAAGCCGATCGTCGTCATCAACAAGATCGACCGGCCGGACGCCCGCCATGTCGAGGTCGTCAACGAGGTGTTCGATCTGTTCGCGGCCCTCGACGCCACCGACGAGCAGCTCGACTTCCCGATCCTCTATGGTTCGGGCCGCGACGGCTGGGTCTCGGAAAATCCGGAAGGCCCCAAGGACCAGCAGCTTGCGCCGCTGTTCGATCTCGTGATCAAACATGTGCCGGCGCCGACCGTTCATCCCGGACCGTTCCGCATGATCGGCACCATCCTGGAAGCCAATCCCTTCCTTGGCCGCATCATCACCGGCCGCATCGAGAGCGGCACGCTGAAGTCGAACCAGGCGGTCAAAGTGCTGCACAATGACGGCACGCAGATCGAGACCGGCCGCATCTCCAAGATCCTTGCCTTCCGTGGCCTCGAGCGCCAGCCGATCGAAGAAGCGCAGGCGGGCGACATCGTCGCCATCGCCGGCCTGTCCAAGGGCACCGTCGCCGACACGTTCTGCGACCTGGCGGTGACCGAGGCGCTGCATGCGCAGCCGATCGATCCGCCGACCGTGACCATGTCCTTCCTGGTCAATGACAGCCCGCTCGCCGGCACCGAAGGCGACAAGGTGACCAGCCGCGTCATCCGCGACCGCCTGCTGCGCGAAGCCGAAGGCAATGTCGCGCTGAAGATCGAGGAATCGCCCGACAAGGATTCGTTCTTCGTCTCCGGCCGCGGCGAATTGCAGCTCGCCGTGCTGATCGAGACGATGCGCCGCGAAGGCTTTGAAATCGCCGTGTCGCGTCCGCGCGTCGTCATGCAGAAGGGCGAGAACGGCGAATTGCTGGAGCCGGTCGAGGAAGTCGTCATCGACGTCGACGAGGAACATGCCGGCGTCGTGGTGCAGAAGATGTCGGAGCGCAAGGCCGAAATGGTCGAGCTGCGTCCGTCCGGCGGCAACCGCCAGCGCATCGTCTTCCACGCGCCGACGCGCGGCCTGATCGGCTACCAGTCGGAACTGTTGACCGATACGCGCGGCACCGCCGTGATGAACCGCCTGTTCCATGCCTATGAGCCCTACAAGGGCGAACTGCCGGGCCGCACCAACGGCGTGCTGATCTCCAACGAGCAGGGTGAGTCCGTGGCCTACGCCATGTGGAACCTCGAAGACCGCGGCCCGATGGTCATCGATCCAGGCGTCAAGGTCTATCAGGGCATGATCATCGGCATCCACTCCAGGGACAACGACCTCGAAGTCAACGTGCTGAAGGGCAAGAAGCTGACCAACATCCGCGCCGCCGGCAAGGACGAGGCGGTCAAGCTCACCCCGCCGATCCGCATGACGCTGGAACGCGCGCTGGCCTGGATCCAGGACGACGAGCTGGTCGAAGTGACGCCGAAGACCATTCGCCTGCGCAAGCTCTATCTCGACCCGAACGAGCGCAAGCGCTTCGAGAAGTCGGCCAAGGCGGTCGGCGCGGCGTAATCTTCTGATTCCTTGTATAAAAAGGGGCGGAGCACCGCGTGCTCCGCTCCTTTTTCATTCAACCGCCGGCTGCCGAGATGATGGCTTCGCGGTCGGGTTCACCCTCCAGATCGATCAGCACGATCGTCCCCTCGCGAGCCGCTCTGCGCAGGGCTTTGGCCCCGTCCGGCCTTACGGCCAGCAATCGTCTTTCTTCGAAGGCCTGAAGCCGCGACCGCGAGATGCCGAGTTCGTTGGCAAGCAGGCGGTCGAGGCGGAGCGATATCGGCATTTCCAGCCCAAGCCTGAGTTCCAGCGCTGTCGCGCTTTCGCTTGTCTCCCCAACCAGATGCCTTTGCACGGCGACATCGGGAAACTCCTCGACACGTCCTACCTGATTGCGCAGCGCGGAGACATTGAAGGCATGGCGCCGGGCCAGCCCCGGATCATTGCTTTCGAGCGCCTGGAGCAGCGCCGGTTCGATGTCGCGGCGGTTCAGCGTTCGAGAATGCCGAAGTTCCAGGAATTGTCGCAATCGACGCAGCGATAGATCAGCCACACGTCGATGCGCTTGCCGTTGGCGTTGACGCGGAACTTTTCGCTGCAGCGATACGCCCTCACGCCGCCGCAGCGATTGCAGTTGACCAGGGGTTGAGGAGCGATTGCTGGCGCGATCGCCCAGTGGATACGCACAATGCCGGACATGCCGATAAGCCCTTCCCGTCGGGAAGTTCATCAGGTCGGCAATCTCGAGATGCCCATGCGGGCGCGGCGTGGCGGTAGGCTGCGGAGATCGTGGAGTCAGGTGTCGCTGGCGGAAAGCGCGCAAGCGGTTCAGCAGTGCCAAACCGGTCTCGAACCGCCGCCAGAGGAACACATGAAAATGAAACCAGGCACCACGAATGCGGCGCCATGCAGGTGTGTCGGGGGAGTTGACGAGACCGGCGGTTACGTAGGCAAAGTGAAGCTCAAAAATTGTTTCGCGGCGGTTCTTCTAGCCGCGGGACGCGGAGCCGGCAAGGGATCGCGAGCATGGAGGCCTGGGCTGCCGACCGATTACCTTGTCTTTGCCAATGCTGCTGTTGCTGGCTAGTGTGGCAGTCAAACCTCAATCCGAGATCCTTGCCATGCATCTCACCTCGCTGCTCATTTTCGCCGCCGCCCTGTTTGTCGCTGCCGGTTCACCAGGCCCCTCGATCGCGGCTCTGGTCGCGCGGGTCATCTCGAAGGGCTTTCGTGACGTGTTCCCGTTCCTGCTCGCCATGTGGATCGGCGAGGGCATCTGGCTATCGCTGGCGGTGTTCGGGCTGGCCGTCGTGGCGCAGACCTTCCATTTCGCCTTCGTCGTGGTGAAGTGGGTCGGCGTAGCCTATCTCGCGTACCTCGCCTGGAAAATGTGGACCGCACCTGTCGACGCCAAGGAAGGCGAGATGCCGCGCGAGGATTCTCCGGTGAAGCTGTTCTTCGCCGGCATGGCGGTGACGCTCGGCAACCCCAAGATCATGATGTTCTACCTGGCGCTGCTGCCGACCATCATCGACCTGGCCTCGGTCAGCATCGTCGGCTGGGTCGAGCTGACGGCGACCATGGCCGTGGTGCTCATTGCCATCGATCTCGCCTGGGTGCTCGCCGCCTCGCAGGCGCGCAAGCTGCTGAAGAGCAAGCGCGCCATGAAGATCGCCAACCGCGTCAGCGCCACGACGATGGCCGGCGCCGCCGCGGCCATCGCGGCGCGGTCCTGAACCGGGGCGTCAAGCCATCATATTGAGGATCGGCGCGATCTCGACGTTGCAGTTCGGCTCCATCAGGATCGGACAATCCTTGGCCTTGCTGGTGGCGTCGTCGATGTCCTTCGCCTCGATGATCGAATAGCCGCCAGTCGGGTTACTGCCGCCATTGTTCTCGACCTTGCCGCCGGGCAGAACGGTTTTCGACATGCCAACCGGATTGCCACGGTCGACCACAGCCGAGCCAAGTTTCCCGAACCAGCCCATCCAGCTGTCCGTCAACGCCTTTAGATCGGCCTCGGTCGCCGGCATCTTGCCGGAACCGTGATAGACGTAGAGAAATTTCGCCATGTTCTCCTCCCTTCATCAGCGGCATCGAACCGGCATGCGGTCACGCCGCGCGCCGATCATCGGACCAAACGGGCAAACAATCAACGAAGATGAGGGATAGCTGATATAAGGCGGGCAGGATTCCGGCCGCCGCGCCTCATCTTGCCATGGCGTGGTATTCGTCGTTCGGCCGCATGTCGATCGCCGCCGCCACGCGGTTCGACATGTTGAAGAAGGCAGCGGTCGAGGCGATGTCCCATATGTCGCGATCGGTGAAGCCGGCCTGACGCAGCGCGGCCCGATCGGCCTCGACAATCTTGGCCGGCTGTTCGGTCAGCTTGACGGCGAATTCGAGCATTGCGGTCTGCTTGGGCGAAAGATCGGCGGCGCGGAAATTCATCGCCATCATCTCACCGAGCGCCGGGTCGCCGGACAGCTGGCGCACCGCCGCGCCATGCGCGGTCAGGCAATAATAGCAATGGTTGATGGAGGAGACGGCGACCGCGATCATCTCGCGCTCCAGCTTCGACAGGCCGGACTCACCCAGCATCAGATCGTTGTACATGTCGGTGAAGGCGCGCAGTTTCTTGTCGTCGAAAGCGTAGGCCTTGAGCACGTTGGGAACGAGGCCGAGCTTCTCCTCGCATTTGGCGAAATAGGCTTTTGTCGGCTCGCTCAACTCTTCGGGAGCCAGATCGAGCGCCGAAATTTTGCCGTTCATTGGTCATCTCTCCACCCTGGATGATGGCTTGCCGCCGAATTCCGACAATTGGAATTCCGATAATTCTTGGCAAGCCGTCAAACCTTTGTCGCCAAACAGCGGTCATCTGCTACCATAGTCTCAAAAGCATGCGACGGGAGGCAAGAAGCACCATGGCCAGCGTGAAAACCGCAGCTAAGTCGAAAAACAAGGCAACAGCGGCGGCGAAAACGGAGGAAAGGCCAGCCAGGCTTGCCGATTACCTGCTTGCCCGAGCGCCGGCCGAAGACATCGCCGCCTATGAAGTGGCCGACCTCGAACGCGCCGCCGACCTCGCCGGTCAGGCGGTCGCCGGCCACAAGAAGGGTGAATGCGTCGTCGCCGTCGAAGCCGATTCGGGTGTGTTCCGCGAAGGCCGGCCGGTCACGGTGATCACCGTCGTCAACGACAACATGCCGTTCCTGTTCGATTCCATCCTCGGCGAGATCACGGAAACCGCCGGCGAGCCGAGCCTGGTCACCCACCCGGTCATCACGGTTCGCCACGGCAAGGGCGGAGTGGAAGAGATCCTCGGCGACGGCAATTTCGCCAAGGACGACGGCAGCCACGATCGGCTGAGCGTCATCCACGTTCATATTCCACGGGTGACGGTCGAAGCTGCGACCGGCTTGACCGAGCGGCTGCGCAAGATGCTCGGCCAGGTTCACGCCGCCGTCCACGACTGGAAGCCAATGCTGGCCCGGCTCGACCAGGCGATCTCGGAGTTCCGCTATTCGGCGGTGCCGCTCGACAAGAAGAGCGTTGCCGAGGCGATCGCTTTCCTGGAGTGGCTGCGCGACGACAATTTCACCTTCCTCGGCATGCGCGAATTCAAATACACCGGCGGCGAGGAAAGCGGCACGCTGGAGCGCGCCGACAAGGCCGGCCTCGGCATCCTGACGGATCCCGACGTGCTGGTGCTCAGGCGCGGCACCGAAGCGGTGACGACGACACCGGAAATCCGCGCCTTCTTGCACGGGCCGGAGCCGCTGATCGTCACCAAGGCCAATGCCAAGTCGTTGGTGCACCGCCGCATCTATCTCGATTACATCGGCATCAAGACCTACACCGCCAAGGGCGCGTTGGCGGGCGAACTGCGCATCGTCGGCCTGTTCACCTCGACCGCCTACACGCGCTCGGTGATGAAGATTCCCTATCTCAGGTCCAAGGCCGAAACCATCATCGCCAAGTCCGGCTTCGACCGCCACGATCATTCCGGCAAGGCACTCATCAACGTGCTGGAGAGCTATCCGCGCGACGAACTGTTCCAGGTGCCGGTGCCGATCCTGAGAAAGCACGCCGCGGCCATTCTCGGCCTGGTCGAGCGGCCGCGGGTGCGGGCGCTGGTGCGTGCCGACCAGTTCGACCGCTTCGTCTCGATCCTCGTCTTTGTGCCGCGCGACCGCTACGACAGTGTCGTGCGCGAGAAGATCGGCGCCTATCTGAAAACCGTTTTCGAGGGCCGGCTGTCGGCCTATTACCCGGCCTTCCCGGAAGGCGGGCTAGCGCGCGTGCATTTCATCATCGGCCGCTCCGGCGGCAAGACGCCGAAAGTCGAGCAGGCGACGATCGAGGCGGCGATCCGAGACATCGTGCGGACCTGGGAGGATGCCCTTTCCGACGCGGCGGATGCCCATGGCGGGGACCAGGCGCTGAAGACAATCGCCGCGAGGCTGCCGGAGAGCTATCGCGAATCGTTCAGCGCGGCGGAGGCATTGGTCGATGCCGGGCGCATCGCCAAGATCGGCGCCGACAATCCGATCGCCATCGACTACTACCGCCATGCCGAGCAGAAGCCGCATCAGGCGGCGCTGAAGATTTTTCACCATGCCAGCCCGGTGGCGCTGTCGCGGCGCGTTCCGCTGCTGGAAAACATCGGCTTTCGCGTCATCAGCGAGCGCACCTTCGAGGTTGGTGACGAGCAGTCCGGCAGGGTCTTCATCCACGACATGGAGTTGGAGAACAGCTATGGCAAGCCGATCAACCTCGGCGATGGCGGCGCGCTGTTCGAGGACGCGTTCCTGTCCGTCTGGCGCGGCGATGTCGACAATGACGGCTATAACGGCCTTGCCCAGACCGCCGGCCTGTGGTCCGGCGAAATCACGATCCTGCGCGCCTATGGCCGCTATCTGCAGCAGGTCGGCATTCCGCAAAGCCAGGACTTCATCGCCGCGGCACTGAACCGCTATCCCGACATCGCGCGCGGCCTGCATGCGCTGTTCATCGCCCGGCTTGGCCCGACCGCCGAGGGCGAAGGCGTGGTGGCGGCCAAGCATCTCAAGGCCAAGATCAAGGATGCGCTCGAAGATGTGCCCAACATCGATGACGACACCATCATCCGCCGCTATCTCAATCTGATCGAAGCCTCGCTGCGCACCAATCATTTCGTTGCCGATACGAAAGAGAAAGGCCAGTCGCTGGCGATCAAGCTCGACTCGCAGGCGGTCGAGGGGCTGCCGGCGCCACGGCCGTGGCGGGAGATCTTCGTCTACGGTTCCGAGGTCGAGGGCCTGCATCTGCGCTTCGGCCCGGTGGCGCGCGGTGGCTTGCGCTGGTCTGACCGGGCCCAGGACTACCGCACCGAGGTGCTCGGCCTGGTCAAGGCACAGCAGGTCAAGAACGCCGTCATCGTGCCGGTCGGCGCCAAGGGCGGTTTCTATCCCAAGAAGCTGCCGATGAGCGCCGGGCGTGACGCGATCTTCGAGGCCGGCACGTCGGCCTACAAGAATTTCGTCTCCAGCCTGTTGTCGATCACCGACAATATCGGGCTGGACGGCGTCATTCCACCGGCCGGCGTCGTCAGGCGCGACCAGGACGATCCGTACTTCGTCGTCGCCGCCGACAAAGGCACGGCGACCTTCTCCGACACCGCCAACGCGATCTCCGAGAAGCATGGCTTCTGGCTCGACGACGCCTTCGCCAGCGGCGGCTCGGCCGGCTATGACCACAAGAAGATGGGCATCACCGCCAAAGGCGCCTGGGAAGCGGTCAAGCGGCATTTCCGCGAGATCAACCGCGATATCCAGACGTCGCCCTTCACGGTTGTCGGTGTCGGCGACATGTCGGGCGACGTGTTCGGCAACGGCATGCTGCTATCGCCGAAGACAAGGCTGATCGCCGCTTTCGACCATCGCGACATCTTCATCGATCCGGACCCGGACATGGCGGCCTCGATGGCCGAGCGCGAGCGCATGTTCGCTCTCGCCCGCTCATCCTGGCAGGACTACGACAAGAGCAAGCTTTCGGAAGGCGGCATCATCGTCTCGCGCAACCAGAAGTCGATCACCTTGCCGGCGGCATCGGCGGCGGCGATCGGCTTGGCCAAGACGACCGCGACGCCGGTCGAGATCATGACCGCTATCCTCAAGGCGCCGGTCGATCTGTTGTGGTTCGGCGGCATCGGCACCTATCTCAGGGCATCGACCGAAACCAATGTCGAGGTCGGGGATCGTGCCAACGACGCCGTCCGCATCACCGCGCTCGACGTGCGCGCCAAGGTGATCGGCGAGGGCGCCAATCTTGGCGTCACGCAGCGGGCGCGCATCGAGTTCGGCATGAATGGCGGCCGCTGCAATTCCGACGCCATCGACAATTCGGGCGGCGTCAACTGCTCCGACGTCGAGGTCAACATCAAGATCGCGTTGGCGTCGGCCATGCGCAAAGGATCGCTGACGCGTCCGGCGCGCAACAAGCTGCTGGCCGAGATGACCGGCGAGGTCGGCTCTCTGGTGCTGTCGAACAACTACCAGCAGACCCTGGCGCTTTCGATCGCGCGCAAGCGCGGGCTCGCCGACATCGCGCATCAGGCGCGGTTCATGACCGCGCTCGAGGCGCGCGGCCTGCTCGACCGTGCCGTCGAGACGCTGCCGTCGCCGGCAGCACTTGCCGAGCGCGAGGCGCGCGGCGAGCCGCTGACCCGGGCGGAACTCGGCGTGCTGCTCGCTTATGCCAAGATCGTGCTGTTTTCCGACATCGTCGCCAGCGACGTGCCTGACGATGCGCATTTCGACCGCGACCTGATGGGGTATTTCCCGGACCGGATGGGCAAGAAATACGCCGCCGAGATCCATGGCCACAGGCTGCGCCGCGAGATCATTGCCCGTGTCGTCGCCAACGACCTGGTCAATCGCGGCGGCCCGTCCTTCGTCAACCGGCTACAGGAAGCGACGGGCCGCACCGCCGCCGACGTGGTGCGCACCTTCGCGGTGGTGCGCGACGGCTTTGCGCTGCCGGCGCTCTATCGCGAGATCGACGCGCTCGACAGCCAGATCGACGGCCAGGTGCAACTCGATCTCTACCAGATGGTTAGCCGGCTGATCTATGTGACCAGCGGCTGGTATCTGAAGAACGATGCCGGCACGGCGCCGCTCGGTCAGCGCATCGCCGAGCTGCAGGAAGCGCGCAAAGCGCTCGAGCCGAAACTCGTTTCGCTGCTGCCGGCGTTTTCACGCGAGCGGATCGAGGAGAAGCGGCACGGGCTATTCAAGGCCGGCGCGCCGGAACGATTGGCCGGGCAGCTGGCGCTAAGCGAGGTGGCGGAACTCATCCCCGACATCGCCCTGACGGCGCGCACCGCCGGTGCCGACATCGTCGCCGCTGCCAAGGCGTTCTTCGCCGTTAGCGACGCCTTCCGCATCCCGCGCGTCGAGGACGCCGCACGCTCGATCACACCTTCGGACTATTATGACCAACTCGCTCTGTCCCGTGCCACCGACACGATCGGCGCGTCGCGTCGCGGCATCGCGGTGGCGGCGCTCACCGGCCATGCCGATACGGCGGACCCGGTGGTGGCCTGGCTGGAAGCCGGCGGCGAGCGGGTAGCGCGCATCCGCGAGCGGTTGCAGGCGCTCACCGAAGGCGGCGACATCACCGTGTCGCGGCTGTCGGTGGCGTCAGGCCTGATGAGCGATCTGACGGGGATGTGAGGTCGATAGCGTGCATAGCAGCTTGGCGCATGCATTGTTATGCCGCGCTGGTCGACCCCCACTCCGTCTCGGCTTCGCCGAGCCACCTCTCCCCCGATCGACGGGCAGAGGAAAGGCGCCAAGCTCTTTGCCGTCAACGCGCGTCCAGCAACGCTCCTTTCCTTTTCCTCCGGAGGGGGAAAGGTGGCGCTGCGAAGCAGCGACGGATTGGGGGAACCACGTGGCAATCAAGCCTCGGCCGATCAGTCACGCTAATCACACAAGATGTGCGCATAGCGTAGCTTTCGTGGGGGTACGGAACCCAGGAGCAATGAACGGCAGCTGGACGCTTGTCATTTGCGCGGTCATGAAAAACATGCAGACATGGCGCCCGACACGGGCGCGGCCGGGGGAATCATCATGGCGGTAGAAACAGTGCAGCGTGCGTCGGGACGCGGCATCTGGGGATGGATGTTCTTCGACTGGGCGGCGCAGCCGTTCTTCACGGTCGTCACCACCTTCATCTTCGGTCCCTATTTCGTTTCGCGCATGGCTGGTGATCCCAATACCGGCCAGGCCGTCTGGGGCTACGGCATCGCCGCCGCCGGGCTGGTCATCGCGGTGCTGTCGCCGATCCTCGGCTCGATCGCCGACCAGACCGGGCCGCGCAAGCCGTGGATCGCCTTCTTCGCCGCGATCAAGATCACCAGCCTCATCCTGCTGTGGTTCGCGGCGCCCGGCTCGAACCTATTCCTGGTCGTGGCGCTGTTCTCGCTGGCTTCCGTGGCTGCCGAGTTCTCGACCGTATTCAACGATTCCATGATGCCGCGGCTGGTGCCGAAGAGCGAGATCGGCCGCATCTCCAACATCGCCTGGGGCCTCGGCTATCTCGGCGGCATGATCGCGCTGATCTTCGTCGTCACCTGCCTGGCCGGTTCGCCGGAGACCGGCAAGACGATCATCGGCATCGACCCGCTGTTCGGGCTCGACCCGAAGCTCGGCGAAGACGCCAGGGCCACCGGGCCGCTATCGGCCGGCTGGTATTTCCTGTTCATCCTGCCGATGTTTTTCTTCACGCCGGACGCCATCAAGGGCATCCCGATCGGGCCAGCGGTTCGCGAAGGCCTGTCGGAGCTGAAATCGACCCTGGCCGAGGTGCGCAAACGCGGCGGCATCTTCCGCTTCCTCGTCGCCCGCATGATCTATCAGGACGGCGTCAACGCCCTGCTGGCGCTCGGCGGCACGTTCGCGGCAGGCATGTTCCACTGGTCGATCACCGAGATCGGCATGTTCGGCATCATCCTCAACGTGGTCGCCATCTTCGGCTGCTGGGTCGCCGCACGGCTGGACACCGCGCTCGGCTCAAAGGCCGTGGTGATGATCGCGTTGGTCATGCTGTCGGTCGCCACCATCGGTGTCGTCTCGACCGGTCCGGGCTTCACGCTGCTCGGCCTGATCCAGCTGCCGACCACCGATTCCGGCGGGCTGTTCGGCACGGCGGCGGAGAAGGCCTACATCCTGTACGGCCTGCTCATCGGACTGGCTTTCGGGCCGGTGCAGGCGTCGTCGCGTTCCTATATGGCGCGCAGCGTCACGGCCGCCGAATCCGGCCGCTATTTCGGCATCTACGCGCTGGCCGGCCGCGCGACCAGTTTCCTGGCGCCGTTCCTGGTGGCGACGATCACCGCGGTGAGCGACTCGGCCCGGCTCGGCATGGCGGTGATCATCCTGTTCCTGGCTATAGGCATGGCGATCCTGCTCAGGACGCCTTATCCGGCGGATCGGCCGGTGGAATAGCGCCTCTTCCTTCTCCCCTTGCGGGAGAAGGTGGCCGAGCGAAGCTCGGTCGGATGAGGGGTGCGCCAGGGAACGCCAATGCCTCACTCCGCTGGAACACCCCTCAACCGTCTCGGCGCTGTCGCGCCGATCCACCTTCTCCCGCAAGGGGAGAAGGAAAAAGGTGCTTCAATGCCTGAAGTGCCTGACGCCCGTGAACACCATGGCGATGCCATGCTTATCGGCGGCGGCGATGACATCTTCGTCGCGCATCGAGCCGCCGGGCTGGATCACCGCGGTGGCGCCGGCTTCGATGGCCGACAGCAAACCGTCGGCGAAGGGGAAGAAGGCGTCGGACGCGACGACCGAGCCCTTGGTCAGTGGCTCCGCCATGCCGGCCGCTTCGGCCGCGTCGAGCGCCTTGCGGGCGGCGATGCGTGAGGAATCGACGCGACTCATCTGGCCGGCGCCGATGCCGACGGTGGCGCCGTCCTTGGCGTAGACGATAGCGTTCGACTTGACGTGCTTGGCGACGCGGAAGGCGAATTTGAGGTCGGCCATCTCGGCCGGCGTCGGCGCGCGCTTGGTCACCACCTTGAGCTCGAGCTCGTCGACCACGGCATTGTCGCGGCCCTGGACCAGCATGCCGCCGGCGACGGACTTGACCGTCGTGCCGGGCGAGCGCGGGTCGGGCAGGCCGCCGGTGACCAGCAGGCGCAGGTTCTTCTTCGCGGCGACGATCGCCGCCGCCTCGTCGGTCGCGTCGGGCGCAATGATCACCTCGGTGAAGGTTTTCACGATCTCTTCCGCCGCCTCGGCGTCGAGGGTGCGGTTGAGAGCGACGATGCCGCCGAAGGCCGAGACCGGGTCGCAGGCCAGCGCCTTGGCGTAGGCGGCTTTCAGCGAGGCGCCCTCGGCGACGCCGCACGGGTTGGCATGCTTGATGATCGCCACGGCGGCGGAGTGGCCGGGATCGAATTCGCCGGCCAGTTCGAAGGCGGCATCGGTGTCGTTGATGTTGTTGTAGGACAGCTGCTTGCCCTGCAGCTGGCGCGCCGTGGCGACGCCCGGCCGCTTGTCGCCATTGACGTAGAAGCCGGCGCCCTGGTGCGGGTTTTCGCCATAGCGCATCACCTCGGTCAGCCTGCCGCCGAAGGCGCGCCAGGTCGGATGCTCGATGTCGAGCGCTTCGGCGAACCAGCCGGAGATCGCCGCGTCATAGCTGGCGGTGCGGGCAAAGGCCTTGGCGGCCAGCTTCTTGCGGAAGTCCAGCGACAGCGAGCCGATGTTCATCTCCAGCGCGTTCAGCACCGAGGCGTAGTCGCCAGGATCGGTGACGATGGCGACGTAGGCATGGTTCTTGGCCGAGGCGCGAATCATCGCCGGGCCGCCGATGTCGATGTTCTCGACGATCGCTGCATAGTCGGCGCCGGAGCGGCGCACCTCCTCGAACGGATAGAGATTGGAGACGACGAGATCGATCGGCTCGATGCCGTATTTGTGCATCGCCGCCGAATGTTCGGGGTCGTCGCGCACGCCAAGCAGCGCGCCATGCACCGATGGATGCAGCGTCTTGACACGGCCATCCATGATCTCGGGAAAGCCGGTGAGCTCGGAAACGTCGCGCACCGTCATGCCGGCCTCGGCGATCGCCTTGGCGGTGCCGCCGGTCGAAACCAGTTCGACGCCGGCCGAAGCCAATCCCCTGGCGAAGTCGATCAGGCCGGTCTTGTCGAAAACGGAGAGCAGGGCACGGCGGACGGGAACGAGGTCCGGTGCGGGAATGTTCTTGGCGGCGACGGCCATGGGCTGGCGGCCTTTCACGGCTGGAGGGGCAAGCCCGCGCCCTAGCACATGATTTCAGGAAATCAAACCGGCGGTCGGGTTTTGACGCAATTCACAAGGGAAAGCGCTGCGCGCTTTTCCCGGAAAAACCGCTTCACACTTTCCTGGAATTTCTTCAGTTGTTTTCCGGGTAGCCGGCGATGCTGGTGCGCGTCAGCTGCCAATGGACTTCGGCCACATCGGACGCCTTGAATGCAAGCACGATCTGGCGGTTGCGGCGCGGGCCGCCAAGACCGGCGAAGTAGATCGATTCCTCGACCTCCGGCACCACTTCGCTGGAGGTGAACACCCAGGTGTCGGCCTGGTCGGCGGTCAGCACCAGGCGGTCATGCTCGTCCTGCAAAAGGTTGATGTCTGGATGGATATGGAAGCGCACGGTGACGAAGTCGCGGCCGTTGTTGCGGATCTCGGCATTGCCGGGCCGCTGGAACCGGTCCCTGCCGGCGAGCACATTGCCGTTCGAGGACAGTTTCAGGTCGCGCTCATGCAGGAAGCCGAAGCGCTGGAGATAGCCGTCATGACGGGCGATGAAGCCGTGAACGCCCTTCTGGTCGGTGCGCTTGCACTGGACATGCTGCGGGCCGCCAATCAAGGGCGAACCCAGCTGGTCGTTGACCCGCAGCGAATGGGTGAACCGCGCCGAAGAGGTGTCGTTGATGGTGGCGGTCGAGTGCGCGGCGGTGGCGCGGGCCAGCGGCCGGAACTCGGCGGCGCCATAGGTGTCGATGCCGGCGTTGACGATATAATGCTGGCGGCCCGACGACAGTTCGAAGGCGAGACAGCCGGCGTGGGCCGCGTTGGACACGTCGACCGGCGGCGGCAGGCCGGTATCGGCAATGACGGTGGTGCCGCCCATCGACAGCCGCTCATAGCCCGAATGCGGCGCATGCAGCAGCGGAGCTCCGGCGGTGTCGTCGTGGCGCAGGATGGTGGCGATACGATCGTGGATCGTGGCGCCCATGCCGTTGAAGCGGGCCAGGCTGCCATCCTGGTGTCGGAAGAAGCGCAGCGCCGGCAGCATGCGGTCGATCGCGCCGATCAGCGCCTGCGGCGGCGCCTCCGCCTGGTTGGCGTAGGTCTGGCGCAGCGGCAAAAGGTCGGCGAGGATTTCCAGCACCGTCATCGGATTGCGTGAGATATGGCCGCCGTCGGCGAGGATCTGGCGGTTGAGCTCCTCGGCCAGGTTGCGGGTGGCGCCGCGCAGCGCCGAAGCCGGCGCCGGCAGGGAAAGCGCCGCGAAGGCCAGCGCGATGCGAGCCCGCAGCCGGTCCTTGCCGTCAGGCATTTCGCGGGCCATCGACCTCAGGTAGCGGATCTGGACGGCCAGCGATTTCAGGAAGGCGCGATAGAACGGAAACTCCGCGCCTTGCAGCACCACGGAAGAATGCTGCAGCCAGGCGATGATGCGCTTGGCCGTGATGCCAGGCTCCCAGGCGATGCCGGAAATATGGCTGCCATGCATGGTGATCCAGTCGGAAACCAGGGCGCGGGCATTGGCGGCGGCAAGCTCGGTGCCGGCTGCGCGCATGTGGCGAAGCCAGCGAAAGCCATGCAGCGTCTTTTGCCAGCCGTGATTTGGAACATTGATCTGGAAGGGTGACTTGCCGCCGGTCTCGACCAGATGCCCCGACAAGGGATAGCGGCCGTAATAGATCTCGAGCGCGATCTGCGGGTCGGCGAGGCGCAAGTCCGGCGGCGCGATCAGCACGCGTTCGGGCGTGCGCCCGGAATAGCGCCAGCGATAGACTGGCCCGGCGCGCAAGCGCCGGCGCGTCTTGCGCCAGAACTCCTTCGCGACAAGCGTCCAAAGACGCGTCGTGTTGCTGGCAACCAGTGCCAAAAGCCCTCCTGGACGTCCTCTACCCCGGTGCAAGTTTATACGATTCAAGAACTTATGCGAAGGCCGATTTCGCCTGATCGAGCCACTTCACGCGGCCGTGGCCGGGTCGTCCCTAAAAAAGTCAGGTCTTTTCCGGGTCATACACCCGGTTCATGCCGCGACTTAGGTCCTCTTGTGGCGTGGCGATCGGCACAAGGCATAGTGCCGGCTGGTCATGAGCGAAAGAGTCCCGGTCGGTTTTCCACCCATGGGAAGAGTCGAGATACCAAGCTATTGTTCTGCCAAGGTCGAAGCCATCCAGGTGATTGAAATGTCGACATCAGCCGACGAACAGGCGTTGCGGGATAGCCCGCCGGTTGCCTTGACAGCCAACGGCAAGGTGCTGTCGACGATGCCGAACAGGCTGGGCTACCTTTCCCCAACGGACCCTTCCATTGGCGTCGAGGCCATTCGCCGCCTTTACGGAACGCAAGGCTATGTCTGGCTAAAAGGGCTCTTGCCGCGCGGTGAGGTGATCGAGTTTCGCGGCTGGGTGCTTTCCCATCTTGCCGATAGCGGACTTTTGAAGCCGGCGACCAACCCTTCGCTCGGTATCGCTTCCGACAGTGCTATCGATCACCAGCTCGCCAATCGCCGCTTGATGTCGGTGGTCCGTTCGACGGCCTATGAGGGCTTTTGCGCGCAGCCGCGCCTATCGCGCCTGATGGACGCTTTCACGGGCGGGTTATCCTACCTGCACAAGCGAAAGATCATGCGCTTCACCTTGCCCGGCACCGCCACCGCGACGCCTGCGCATTACGATCTCGTCTACCTGCGTGGCGGCACAAGCCGCGTGGTGACGGCCTGGATACCGATCGGCGATGCCTCGATCGACATGGGAGGTCTCATCTACCTGGAGGGATCGCATGCCATTGGCGCTACCCTGGAGGCACAATTCGCCAGGGACAATGCCGATCTCGGTCCCGAGGAACGCATCAGCGCCTACAACCGCAATATGACAGAGGGTGGCTGGGTGTCGAAGGACCTGCCTCACATGGCGGAACAGTTCGATACAAGGTGGCTGATGGCGGATTTCGAGGCGGGCGACATCGTCCTTCACTCGCCCTACATGATCCATGCCTCCACCACCAACCAGAGCAAAAACGGGCTGATCCGGCTGTCGACCGACATCCGCTACCAGAATGTCGACGACGAAATCGATGCTCGTTGGGGCAACCACTGGAGCCTGGACGACATGCTCTAACTCTTTGTTTTGACGCAATTCCGGACGGAAAACCGTTCACACTTTTCCTGGAATTGCTCTAAAGAGCTCGGCGCATGCGCGCGGCGAAGAAGCCGTCCAGACCCGAGCGCTCCGGCGCTCCGAGGTCGAGGTCAGCGGGCGTGGTGCGCAGCGTGCCTTGCGCCGTCAGGAACGAATCGATGCCGGCGATCTCGCCCTGATGCAGGGGATCGTCGGCGACCGCCGGCGTTGCCTTGAGGAACGCGCGATGGAGATCCTCGCCTTCGATCGGGTCGAGCGAACAATTGGAAAAGACGATCCGGCCGCCCGGCTTGACCAGGGTGACGGCGCGGGCCAGCAGCCTGTTCTGCAGATCGGCGAGTTTTTCGACATCGGCCGCCGTCTTGGTCCAGGGTACGTCGGGATGCCGGCGCACCGTGCCGGTCGACGAGCAGGGCGCGTCGAGAAGCACGGCGTCGAACAGTTCCGCCGGCTCGTATTTGATGAGGTCGGCCTGGACGATGTCCGCGGCAAGGCCGAGGCGGTCGAGATTCTGCGCCAGCCGGGCCAGCCGGTTCTTCGAGGTGTCGACGGCGGTAACCCTGGCTCCGGCCAGGATCAGCTGTGCGGTCTTGCCGCCGGGCGCCGCGCAGAGATCGGCGACGCGCAGTCCCCTGACATCGCCGAACAGCCGGGCGGGAAAGCTGGCCGCCGCATCCTGCACCCACCAGGCGCCCTCCGCGAAACCGGGCAGTTCGATAACGGGGCCGGCAAGATTTTCCACTCGAACCGTCCCGGTCGGCAGCACGATGCCGCCGAGCTTTTCGGCCCAGAGTTCGGGATCGGCCTTGACCGTGAAGTCCACCGGCGCCTCGTGCCGGTGGGCGGCGAGAATTTGCTTCGTCTTGTCGGCGCCATAGGCGGCCTTCAGCCGGTCGGAGAACCATTTTGGCGCTTCGTCGGTGGTGGCAAGGGCAGCTGGCAGTTCCGTGTCCTTGGCTCGCGCCAGGGTGCGCAGCACGCCGTTGACCAGGCCGGAGAAGCGCTGCGTGCGCGGGTCGGATTTGGCGTGGGTCACCGCCAGGTCGACAGCGGCGCTGTCGGGAATATCGAGGAACAGGATCTGCGCGGCCGCGACATGCAGGATGTGGGACAAAGCGGTGGCGTTGGGCGGCAGCGGCTTTTCCAGGCGCCGCGCCAGCAACCCCGTAATGGTCATGCGATAGCGCAGCGCAGTGACCAGGATGGCGCGCACCAGGCCACGGTCGCGCGGATCGAGCGCCTTGTATTGCGGATGGCCGTTCTCGTGGTCGGTCAGGCCGTCGAGCGGCGTCCTGGCATCGATGACGGCGGCAAGCAAGCGCGCCGCCGCCTTGCGGGCGGCGAGACCAGCGACGAATTCGCCACCGTCCTTGTGTTCCTGATCGCCTGAAACCGTGCGTCGATATCCTCTATCCGCCACGCTCACGACCACCGGCCTTTGGGCCCAGTCGGGTTGCGACCCCACGGATTGGAGTTCGGCTTGGCGGGTTCGGCGGACTGTTCCGGTGCGGCCGGCTTGCCCCACGGCCCGGCCGATTGCGGTTCGTCGGCCCGCGTCGGCTCGGGAGCCCTGCGTTCCGCCGTCCGGGGGGCACTGTCGCCCATCTGCCGCGCCATTTCCTGCAGCGCAGCGATGCGGTTCTCGGTGGCCGGGTGGGTAGAGAACAGACTGTCCATGCGCTCGCCGTGTAGGGGATTGATGATGAAGAGATGCGCCATCGCCGGATTGCGCTCGGCATCGGGGTTGGGAATGCGTTCGGCGCCACGGGCGATCTTGTCAAGCGCCGATGCCAGCCACAGCGGGTGTCCACAGATTTCGGCGCCGCGCCGGTCGGCCTCGTATTCGCGGGTGCGGCTGACCGCCATCTGCACGATCATCGCGGCGAAGGGCGCCACGATCATCGCCGCCAGCACGCCGACAAAGCCGAACGGGTTGTTGTCGCGGTTGCCGCCGAGGAAGAAGGCGAAGTTGCCGAGCATCGAGATGGCGCCGGCAAAGGTGGCGACGATGGTCATGGTCAGCGTGTCGCGATGCTGGACGTGGGCGAGTTCGTGCGCCATGACGGCCGCGACTTCCTCATGGGTCAGCCGCTGCAGCAAGCCGGTGGAGGCGGCAACCGCGGCGTTCTGCGGATTGCGGCCGGTGGCGAAGGCGTTCGGCTGGGGACTGTCGATCAGATAGGTTTTGGGCATCGGCAGGCCGGCCTGCTGGGCCAGCGCCTGGACGATGGCGTAATATTCCGGCGCGTTCTTCTCGTCGACCTCGACGGCGCGGTTCATCGACAGCACCATCTTGTCGGCGTTCCAGTAGCTGAACAGATTGGTGCCGGCGGCGATCACCAGCGCGATCATCATGCCGCCTGACCCGCCGATCAGGAAGCCGACGCCCATGAACAGCGCCGTCATCGCGGCAAGAAGCATGGCGGTGCGAATGGTGTTCATCGTCTGCTCCTGTCCAGATCGCGAAAGGGGGTCGATAGTCCTGGGCTCATCGCTATATGATGGGAAACGCCTGTCCCTGTTTCAATCCGCTGGAAATATCGCATGAACGACGAACCCAGTAAAACGCCGGCCGAAACCGATGGCGACACGCCGCCAAAAGAGCTGACGCCTGCCGCCCGTCGCGCGCTGGCGGAAGCCGAGGCACGACGCGCTGAGTATCGCGAGAAGGAGGCCGCCCTGCCGAAGGAAATCGGTGGCCGTGGCGGCAAGGAACCCGGCCGCTACGGCGACTGGGAAGTCAAAGGCCTGACCAGCGATTTTTAGGGTGTGTGTTGAAATTCAGGTGAGACTGGCCACCATTTTCGACTCGGCCTGACCTGAATCCCGACACACCCGATAACGCCACACCTAGGCGGCGCTGCGTTGCGCCTCAAGCGCCAGCCAGCCGCGTTCGTCGACGGTGATGCCGATGGCGTCATAGCCTGCAATCGCGGCGTGCGGCGTTTGCACCGGGTGCTGGTGCGTGGCGTTGATCACCATGACCGCGGCTTCCGCTGCCTCGGCCGCCGCGATGCCGGCCAGAGCATCCTCGAATACCAGGCAGTCGCGCGCGTCGAAGCCCAGGCGTCTTGCGCCGAGCTGGAAGCAATCGGGCGCCGGCTTGCCGCGGGATACGTCTTCCGCCGATACCAAAACGGCGGGGACCGGAATGCCGGCAACCTTCATGCGTGCAAGCGCCAACGAGCGTGGCGCGGAGGTCACGATCGCCCAGCTCTCGGGAGGCAGCGCCTCGAGAAACGCCACGGCGCCGGCGATTGGCATAATGCCATCGAGATCGTCGGCCTCGGCTTTCAGCAACAGGTCGGCCTCATGCGCCGGATCGACGCCTGGGAGGGCAAGGCCGGTGATGGTCTCGATCGCCCGCACACCGTGGATCGTCGGCAGGAAGGCGGCGACGTCGAGGCCATGGCGGCGTGCCCAATCGCTCCACACCCGCTCCGCCGAGGCGATGGAATTGATCAGCGTGCCGTCCATATCGAAGAGGAAGGCGGCGAATTTTCTGCCTGCAAACATGATTTTCCTTGAAGTCCGGGGAGCGTGTCGAGGGAGGGCGCAACCGTAACGTCAAGGCACCGACATGGGAAGGCGCGAGGGTGTCTTTTCGGACGCTCCAGGGAACCACGGCTCCCCTCCGGCGTTTCAACGACACTGCTTTCCATGACGATTGAAGGGGGGACGTGTGATGCTGATCCGGCTCGGCTATGAAATCGCCATTGAATGCGCCGAGGCCACTCCGGTGATTTCGCTGATCGAGATCCACAAGGACAGGCAGGCCGACATCAAACGGCAGACGCGCGTGCTGACATCGCCTTCCGTGCCGACCAGGCTCTACCACGACATGCATGGCAATGCCTGCCGCCGCTTCACCGCGCCTGCTGGAGGCTTTCGTATCCTCTACGACGCGGTGGTCGAGGACAGCGGCGAGCCGGATGAAGTCAACATGCTGGCCAGGGAGCTACCGGTGGCCGAACTGCCCGACGAGGTGCTCGGTTATCTCCTCGGCAGCCGCTACTGCGAGACCGATCATCTCAGCAATCTTGCCTGGCAGCTGTTCGGTCATCTTCCATCCGGCTGGGCGCGGGTGCAGGCGATCGTCGACTATGTCCACAACCGCCTGTCGTTCGGCTACGGCTATGCGCGTTCAACCCGCACGGCGGCGCAAGCCCATGAGGAACGGGTGGGCGTCTGCCGCGACTTCGCCCATCTGGCGATCACGCTCTGCCGCTGCATGAATATCCCGGCGCGTTATGTGAACGGCTATCTCGGCGACATCGGCGTGCCGACCGATCCGGCGCCGATGGATTTCTCGGCCTGGATGGAAGTGTTCCTGGACGGCAAATGGTACACGTTCGACCCGCGCCACAACCGGCCCAGGATCGGCCGCGTCGTCATCGCGCGCGGCCGCGACGCCACCGACGTGCCGCTGCTGCACAGCTTCGGCCCGCACCGGCTCAGCCTGTTCAAGGTATGGACTTATGAACAGGAAGGCAGGCTGTTCAATCCGCCCTACCATGGCATCGACAAGACGGTCAGCGCACGGATGCTGGCCTAGCCCCTCACTATTTCGGTGTTGCGGACATCTGGTCCGCTTCGGCACACAAGCGCTGTGCCGCAACAGGACGTCGCCGGTGTGCCGCGATCCCTGGGTCCTGACGATCGCCCGCAACATCGAAACCCTGGCGCTGAAGAAAGTAGGCTCGCCCCAAAAAAGGAAAACGCCGCCGCTCCTTGCGAAGCCGGCGGCCTTCCGTGTTTCCGTCCATGGCGCGGCCTGTGGCGGCGACCCGAGGGTCACCCTCCGCGCATCTCGCGCCTTAACGGGAAGACTGCTTCCCGAAAGTGCAATCCTGCGAGGCCACGTTCTGGAAAACGAAATCACTCGACATCGGATCACCTCCTTTCGATTTGTTGAACACGTGGACATGATGGGGTGCGTTGCAGCAAATGACAAGATGCCATGCTGAAAAAGGCACCTTCTCGGAACCACGGAGCATTTCAGGGCGCTTGCGATCTCCGCGCCAAATGGACAAGATCGCGTCATCGAGCCGCAGGGAGGGAGCATGGACGCTACCGAGAAAGCCGCGCGCGTCGTTCGAACGGTGATCGAAACGCTGAAACCCGGTTTTGCCGTCAGGCTGTGGACCGGCGAGCGGATCGGCCCCGCCGGCGGGCCGGTGCTCACCGTCAACGACCAGGATATCGTCTGGCAGGTTGTGAGGCGACCGTCTTTGTCGACGCTGATCGAGATGTGGATTTCCAAGACCATAGACATCGAAGACGGGACGCTGTTCGATTTCTACGCCCTGCCGTCGCAAGGCAAGCTGCGGACCAAGCTCAAATCGCTGCCGAAGCTTGCGATCCTGCGCGACCTGCCTTCCGTGCTTTTGTCACGCAAGCAGATGAGCGCGCGGACCGATCTGTCCGGGCGCAATCCCTATGTCAGCGGTTCGAGCCAGGAAGCGATCCAGCATCATTACGACATTTCGAATGCCTTCTACCGGCTCTTGCTCGACGAGCGCATGGTCTACAGCTGCGGCTACTTCAAGGATTTCGCCAACGGCATCGACCAGGCGCAGGCCGACAAACTCGACCACATCTGCCGCAAGCTCCGGCTGAAACCGGGCGAAAGGCTGCTCGACATCGGCTGTGGCTGGGGCGCCATGCTGATCCATGCCGCGAAGAATTACGGCGTCGTCGGCCACGGCGTCTCGCTGTCGCAGGCCCAGACCGATCTTGCCCGCGAGCGCATCCGCGCCGAGGGGCTGGAGGACAAGATCACCATCGAGATCAAATCCTATGCCGAGCTCACCGGCTCTTTCGACAAGATATCGTCGATCGGCATGTTCGAGCATCTGGGTATCGCCAACCACGCCACCTACTTTTCCACCGTCCACCGGCTGCTGAAGCCGGGCGGTATCTATCTGCATCACGCCATCACCAGGCGCAGCAAGGGCGACATGAAGAAGACCCTGCGCAAGGGACCGGAATACAAGGCATTGCTCAAATACATCTTCCCCGGCGGTGAACTCGACACGATCGGCATGACAACAGGCAATCTGGAGGCGCACGGTTTTCTCGTCTACGATGTCGAGAATTTGCGCGAGCATTATGCCCGCACCTGCAGGCTGTGGGCCGAGCGGCTGCAGGCCCGCTTCGACGAGGCGGTCGCCGAGGTCGGCGAGGCCAAGGCGCGGCTGTGGCTGCTTTATCTGACTGGCTGTTCGATCACCTTCGAGCGCGCCTCGGCGCAGATTTTCCAGACCGTCGTCACCAAGCGCGCACGCGGCCCGAGCGGCCTGCCGCCGACGCGGGCCGATCTTTATCGGTGACTACACGAACTGCATCTCGTCGCCGAGCTTGATGCTGGCTGGCCTGTCGACCGTGCAATACACCCCGAGGTTATGGGCGTTGTGGCGGACCAGGTTGCGCAGGATGCCGGGATCGTTGTCGAAGCCGTCCTGGGCGATGATGGTGAAGCCGCAGCGGCGGCATGGTTCGGAGATGGTCAGCAGGAGATCGCCGATCGCCAGCTTGCGGCCGATCCATTCCGTCTCCGGAAACGAGCCTTCGATCGCCGCCATGTCGACGACGATGTTGGGGCGGAAGCGGCGCGGGTCGGCGGCGCCTTCCGGATGCAATGCCTTCAGGCGCGCCAGCGAAGCCGTGGTCAAGAGATGAATGGGCGCCTTGCGGTAGCGTTCCGCCGTCATTGGGCCGGAATAGCCAGGCGCATTCTCCTGGCTGAACGGCCGGAGCGAGGCTTCGAAGCCGAGATAGGCCGACACCGCGCGGTCGCTCTCGACGCCGGGAGCAGACAGCCATTCGCCGTCGGGGACGGCGACCTCAAGCTGGCGAGCGGGGTTCAACCGGGTGCGGATCAACGGCACCTTGTGCCATTTCTCGGCCCGGTCCGGCCGGGCGATCTCGTTGTCGGATGCATCGACCAGGCCGAAGATGCGGTCGCCCTCGATGCTTTCGAGTGCAACGGAGATCGCCTCCAGGCGTTCGCCGGCGAGCGAGCTCGCCGGATAGCGCCAGAGTTCGCTGACAGTGCCGAGCAAGGCCGCGTCCCGCATCACCCCTTCTTGTTCTGCCGGTTTGCGACCAGGTCGTCGACCACGGCTGGATCGGCGAGCGTCGAGGTGTCGCCAAGGGCGGCAAAATCGTCCTCGGCGATCTTGCGCAGGATGCGGCGCATGATCTTGCCGGAACGCGTCTTGGGCAGGCCGGGCGCGAACTGGATCTTGTCGGGCGAGGCGATGGCGCCGATCTCCTTGCGGACATGGGCGACAAGCTCCTTGCGCAGCTCTTCGGTCGGTTCGGCACCCTTCATCAAGGTGACGTAGCTGTAGATGCCCTGACCCTTGATGTCGTGCGGGTAGCCGACGACGGCGGCCTCGGAGACCTTCTCATGGCTGACCAGTGCCGATTCGACTTCGGCCGTGCCCATGCGATGGCCGGAGACGTTGATGACGTCGTCGACACGGCCGGTGATCCAGTAGTAGCCGTCAGCGTCGCGGCGGCAGCCGTCGCCGGTGAAGTACTTGCCCTTGTAGGTGGAAAAATAGGTCTGCACGAAACGGTCGTGATCGCCATAGACGGTGCGCATCTGGCCCGGCCAGGAATCGGTGATGCAGAGGTTGCCGTCGGCCGCCCCTTCCAGCACCTTGCCTTCGCCGTCGACCAATTGCGGCTTGATGCCGAAGAAAGGCCGCGTCGCCGAACCCGCCTTGAGGTCGGTCGCACCTGGCAGCGGCGTGATCAGGATACCGCCGGTCTCGGTCTGCCACCAGGTGTCGACGATCGGCACCTTGCCGTTGCCGACGACGTTGAAATACCACTCCCAGGCTTCCGGGTTGATCGGCTCGCCGACCGAGCCCAGCACGCGCAGCGACTTGCGCGAGGTCTTCTTCACAGGGTCATTGCCCGCGCCCATCAGCGCGCGCAGCGCCGTCGGCGCGGTGTAGAAGATGTTGACCTTGTGCTTGTCGATGACTTCCCAGAAGCGCGACTGCGATGGGTAATTCGGCACGCCCTCGAACATCAGCGTGGTGGCGCCGTTGGCGAGCGGGCCATAGACGATGTAGCTGTGGCCGGTCACCCAGCCGACATCGGCGGTGCACCAGTAGATGTCGCCGTCATGGTAGTCGAAGACATATTGGTGCGTCATCGAGACATAGACGAGGTAGCCGGCGGTGGTGTGCAGCACACCCTTCGGCTTGCCGGTCGAGCCCGAGGTGTAGAGGATGAACAGCGGATCCTCGGCCTTCATCTTCTCCGGCTTGCACTCGGCCTTCACCGTCGCGACCTCGTCGTGGTACCAGACGTCGCGGCCCGGAGCCCAGCCGATCTTGCCGCCGGTGCGGCGCACGACGACGACGTTCTTGACCATCACATGCTGTCTGGCGGCGATGTCGATCGCCTTGTCGGTATTGTCCTTCAGCGGGATCGGCTTGCCGCCGCGCAGGCCCTCATCTGCGGTGATGACGAAGGTCGATTCGCAATCGACAATGCGGCCGGCCAGCGCATCCGGCGAAAAGCCGCCGAAGACGATCGAATGGATGGCGCCGATACGGGTGCAGGCCAGCATCGCATAGGCGGCCTCCGGGATCATCGGCATGTAGATGGTGACGCGGTCGCCCTTCTTGACGCCGTGCTTCTTCATCACATTGGCGAGCCGGCAGACATGCTCGTAAAGCTCGTTGTAGGTGATCTTCTTGTCGTCGTAGGGATTGTCGCCTTCCCAGATGATGGCGGTCTGGTTGCCGCGCTTCTTGAGGTGGCGGTCGATGCAATTGTAGGAAACGTTGGTCAGCCCGTCCTCGAACCACTTGATCGAGACCTTGCCGTCGAAGGAGGTGTTCTTGACCTTGCTGTAGGGCTTGAACCAGTCGATGCGCTTGCCGTGCTTGCCCCAGAATTTGTCCGGGTTCTTGATGCTGTCGGCATACCATTTCAGGTAGGTATCGTTGTCGATCAGCGCATTCTTCTTCCACGCCGGCTGGACGCGATGGACATGAACCTCGGACATTCCTGACTTTCCTCCCGAACCAATCCGCCGGCTTGAAATGCCGGCGGGATCGCGGTGACACGACCGCGAATTCGGCGGCATTATTACCAGTTCCGCCGTTACGGCAATATTAGACGTTGGATTCGCGCGGCGGGATGCCGCAGGTAGGCTTTGGAGGGTTGTCAGCACTCGGTCGAGCGCGCTGCTAACTGCATGTTTTCGCGTGGTAAAGCCGGTTTCGATGAAGAAAAAATCAATAGACGGTTAAGCAACGGCGCGCACAATCGGCCTTGGGAGGAGAGGAGAATCAACCAAGGGACCGCCCAGGGGGACCGCAATGCGCGATCATGCCGAAATGGACCTGATGCTCAAAGGCTATGGCCTGACCACGGCCAAAATTCTGTATCACTTTCCCGACCACCCACATCTGCTGCAGAGCTTTATCTGGCAGGACTACGACATCGCGCCGAAGTTTCCGGTGCTGATCAAATTCATCGAGTTCTGGAAAGCCAAGCTCGACGGGCCGCTGCACTCGGTCAGCTATACGCACCAGAAGCTGATCGCGCCGAACGAATGGCGCAAGGTGGACGGCGAGTTCGTGCTGCATTAGGCGAGTTGGTTTGTTGAGGTTGGCGCTCTACGGCGCCCCCCTCTGTCCTGCCGGACATCTCCCCCTCAAGTGGGGAGATCGGATGTTGTGACGGCTTTCGCCAATATCGAGAGTAAAGAGATGGCGCGGTGGGTGAAACTGCCGATCTCCCCCCTAGTGGGGGAGATGCCCGGCAGGGCAGAGGGGGGGCGCTGTCCCGCGAATCTCTCGTTAATTGCAGGAGCTCACACCGCCGGCGGGCTCAGCCGGGCAAAGCCTTCCTGGCGGCGATAGGGGAAGTACGGGTAGGGTGCGGTGACTTCGCTGGCGGCATCGAGCTTTTTCATCTGCTCCGGCGTCAGCGTCCAGCCGACGGCGCCGAGGTTCTGGCGCAGCTGCTCCTCGTTTCGGGCGCCGATGATGACCGATGACACGGTCGGGCGCTGCAGCAGCCAGTTGATGGCGATCTGCGGCACGGTCTTGCCGGTTTCCTGCGCCACCGCGTCAAGCGCATCCATCACCCGATAGAGATGCTCGTCCTCGACCGGCGGACCGAAGCTCGCGGTGTCGTGCAGCCGGCTCGTTTCCGGCAGAGGCTGGCCACGGCGGATCTTGCCGGTGAGGCGGCCCCAGCCAAGCGGGCTCCACACCAGCGCGCCAACGCCCTGGTCGAGGCCGAGCGGCATCAGCTCCCATTCATAGTCGCGCCCGACAAGCGAATAGTAGACCTGGTGCGCGACATAACGCGGGTAGCCATGCTTATCCGCTTCCCCCAGCGACTTCATCACTTGCCAGCCGGAGAAGTTGGAGACCCCGACATAGCGCAGCTTGCCGGCGCGCACGAGCGCGTCCAGCGTCGACAAAACCTCGTCGATCGGCGTGCCGGCATCGAAGGCGTGCAGCTGCAGCAGGTCGATGTAGTCGGTGCCGAGGCGGTTCAGCGCGGCATCCACGGCCTTTATCAGACGCGAACGCGACGAGCCGTAGTCGGCCGGTCCGTCGCCCATCGGCAGCGAGGTCTTGGTCGAGATCAACACGGCGTCGCGGCGGCCTTTTATGGCTTCGCCGAGCACCTCTTCCGAGGCGCCGTTCGAATAGACGTCGGCGGTGTCGAACAGATTGACGCCGGCCTCGAGGCAAATGTCGACCAGCCGGCGCGCTTCCCTGGCGTCGCTGTTGCCCCAGGCGCCGAACAGCGGGCCAGAGCCGCCAAAGGTTCCCGCGCCGAATGAAAGTGCGGGCACTTTCAGGCCCGATGCGCCGAGAGGTCGATAGTCCATTTTTCTACTCCTGATGATATCGAAAACGAATTGCGGGCGAGCCTTACGAGTTGGCGCAGACAGGCGTGCCGAGCGAGGCGCTGCGGTCGAGGCGCAGCGCCAGCCCGGCGACGCCGAGGGCCGCGACCGGCAGCAACGCGGCGACCCAGGTGAGCGCGCCAAGGCCGAGGCCGTGGGCAATGACCGCGCCGCCAAGCCATGCACCGCCGGCATTGCCAAGATTGAAGGCGGCGATGTTGAAGGACGAGGCGAGGCTCTGGCCGGCCCCTTGGGCCTTTTCCAGCACCCACATCTGCAGCGGCGCGACGGTGGCGAAGGCGGCGGCACCGAGCAGACCGACATAGATCACGGCCAGCACCTGGCTGTGGATGGCGAAGCTCATGGTTACGAGCACCAAAGCGAGCGTGACGAGGCTGCCGAGCACGGACGGCACCAGCCAGCGGTCGGCGATCTTGCCGCCAAGCAGATTGCCGGCGATGAGGCCGCCGCCGAAGACGAGCAGGATCGGCGATACCGCCGCTTCCTTGAAGCCCGAGAGCTCGGTCAACAGCGGGGCGATGTAGGTGAAGACGGCGAAGACGCCGGCATAGCCAAGCACGGTGGTGGCAAGGCCAAGCAGGACGGGCGTGCGGCGCAGCACGGCGAGATCGGCGCGCAGGTCGCTCTTCTCGGGTGCTGTCCGGCTGCGCGGCACCAGGGCCAGGATGACGGCGAAGGCCGCCAGGCCGACCGCGGTTACCGCCCAGAAGGTCGCGCGCCAGCCGAAGGCCTGGCCAAGCCAGGTGCCGAAGGGCACGCCGAGGATGTTGGCGACGGTCAAGCCGGTGAACATCAACGCGATCGCCGAAGCCTTCCTGTTGGGTGCGACAAGGCCGGTGGCGACCACCGAGCCGACGCCGAAGAAAGTGCCATGGGCAAAGGCGGTGATGACGCGGGCGCCCATCAGCGTCCAGTAGTCGGGCGCCAGCGCACAGGCGAGATTGCCAAGCGTGAAGATCGCCATCAGCGCCAGCAGCACGGTCTTGCGCGGCCAATTGCCGGTGGCGATGGTGAGCAGCGGGGCGCCGATGACGACGCCCAGCGCATAGCCCGAAATGAGCTGGCCGGCGGCCGAGATCGAGACACCAAGGTCTTTGCTGACATCGAGCAGCAGACCCATGATGACGAATTCGGTGACGCCGATGCCGAAGGCACCGGCGGCGAGGGCGTAGAGAGCAAGAGGCATGGTGGTTCCCACTTCGGCGATGACGAGCGCCTTGTCCAAACCCGCGCCCGACCCGGAAGATCGTGTTGCCGTGCATTGTGAACCAGACTTGCTCCAGGCATATTTTCTGTGAAATAGATTCACAGATGGCCAGATCCGACATCAACCGCTCCGGCGAGATCGAAGTCTTCGTCCGCGTCGTCGAGGCGGGCAGCTTTTCGGCTGCGGCGCGCAACCTGCGCATGACACCATCGGCGGTCAGCAAGCTGATTGCGCGGCTGGAAGCTAGGCTCGGCGCCCGGCTGGTCAGCCGCTCGACGCGCAAGCTGCAGCTGACGCCGGAAGGCAGCGCTTTCTACGAGAGCGGCCTGCGCATCCTGGCCGACATGGCGGCGGCCGAGCGCGAGGCGGCGGCGGGTGCTGCGCCGCGCGGGCGGCTGCGGGTCAACACCTACGTGCCCTTCGGCGTGCACCGGCTGATTCCGCTTTTGCCGCGCTTCCTCGAACGCTACCCCGAAATATCGGTCGACCTGGTGCTGACCGACAGCGTCATCGATCTGATGGCGGAGCGTGCCGATGTCGCCATCCGAGCCGGGCAGCTCGGCGAGTCACGGCTGGTGGCGCGCAAGCTAGGCCAAAGCCCGATGGTGGTAGTAGCCGCCCCGTCCTATCTTGGAGCGCATGGGACGCCGCGCCTGCCTGCCGAACTCGACCGTCACAATCGCCTTGCCTTCGGCTTCGCCCGGTACAGCGACGGCTGGCCGTTCGCGGACGGTACGTCCTTCACGGTTCCGGTCAGCGGCAATGCGATGGTCAGCGACGGCGAAGCGATGCGGCTGATGACGATTGCGGGCGCGGGCATTGCCCGGCTGGCGCGCTGGCATGTCGAGCCCGATATTGCCACCGGCCGGCTGATGCCGCTGCTGGAAGACTTCAACCCTGGCGATGTCGAACCGACACATGCCGTCTATGTCGGCCACGGCAAGCACCTGCCGGCCAGAGTGCGGGCCTTTCTCGATTTTCTGGTCGAGACCGTGCGGATGGCCTGAAGTGATACCCGGGAGCCGTCCGACTCCCGGGATAGCCTTCGTCAGCCGCGTTATGCTTTGGGCGTGAACGGCTCCGGCCGGCGGCCGGCCGCCTGGCGTTCGACCATCCAGCCGGGATATTCCGCTGGCAGCGCGCTGACCTCGTCGAGACGGGCGAGATCGTCGGTGTCGAGCTTCACTTCAGTCGCCGCAAGGTTCTGTTCGAGCTGCTCCATGCGGCTGGCGCCGATGATGACGCTCATCACGAAAGGCTTGGCCAGGACATAGCCGAGCGCCACTGTGGCAACGCTGACATCATGCTTCCTGGCGACCTCGCGCATGACGGCGACGGCCGCCCAGGCCCGGTCCTCGTTGACCGGCGGGAAGTTGAAGGACGCACGGCGGCCCTCGCCATTGCCGGGCGCGCCGGGGCCGTATTTGCCGGACAGCAGGCCACCGGCCATCGGCGACCACACCATCAGGCCGAGCTTCTCCTCGTTGATGAGCGGCACGATCTCGCGTTCGAGGTCGCGGCCGGCGATCGAATAATAGGACTGGATGGTCTCGAAGCCGGCAAAGCCCTTGGCGTCGGCGATGCCGAGCGCCTTGGCGATGCGCCAGGCCTGCCAGTTGGAAACGCCGACATAGCGGACCTTGCCGCTGGCAACGAGATCGTCGAGCGCCCGCAGCGTCTCGTCGATCGGCGTCACCGTGTCGGTCCCGTGCAGCTGATAGAGATCGATGTGGTCGAGTTGCAGCCGTTCGAGGCTCGCATCGACCGAATCCATGATGTGGCCGCGCGAGGAGCCGCGCTGGTTCGGCCCATCGCCCATGGCGCCATGGACCTTGGTGGCAATCACCACGTCCGAGCGTTTGACGCCAAGGTCCCTGAGCGACTGGCCAAGCAGGCGCTCGGATTGACCGAAGGAGTAGACATCGGCCGTGTCGAAGAAATTGACACCGGCGGCAATCGAGCGGCCGACGATCTCGTTGACGCCCTTCTGGTCGAGGCTGGCGATCAGGCCCCATTGGGCGTTTTCGCCGGCGGCGCCGAAGGTCATGGTGCCGAGGCACAGTTCGGAGACGAACATCCCCGTATTTCCAAGCTGATTGTAACGCATGGCAAAGGCTCCAGGAGAATTGTGATGACACTAATCAAATAGGAACGGTACGTTTCGTTTCCACTGTTGGCGTAACGACCGCTTGAGATTGGCCCAATGCGCGTGAGCGTAGATGGAACGCTTCGAAAAGCAGACGAACGAGCTTAGACGTCCCAGGGATCGAGCACCGTCACGCCTGTATCATCGAAGTCGGCGGTGTTGCGCGTCACCAGAATAAGATCATGGACAAGGGCGGTTGCCGCGATGAGGGTATCGGCGCTGCCTCTTGTGCGGCCGGCCGTGATACGGCCCCAAGCCAACGCGACATCTTCGGTAACGGCAAGAATACGGTCGGCATTGTCCCGCCGAAGCTCTCGCAGCCACAGATCGAGGCGTGTTGCCCTTTCGGGTTCGGCCTTGCGCAGCTTGATGATCCCACGCTCGATGTCTCCAAGCGTAATGACGCTGAGATTGACCGATGTCGGGTCCACCGATGCCAGCCATTCAGTCGGCTTGGGCAGCCGCCTCTGCACATCCGAAACGATGTTCGTGTCGAGCAGATACATCAGAGATCGACATCCCGGATCATCGTCTTCGGGCGACGGTTGACCTCTTCGGCGAAATCATCGTCCCAGACAGGACCTGTCAAAAGGTACTCCGCTAGCGATTTTTTCTTTCCAGCGAGACGGTCGTAGTCCTCGGCGGAGAGCACCACTGCGGCACGCTCGCCGCGCAACGTCACCGTCTGCGGTCCCTCGCTTCGCGCACGCTGAACCACCTTGGAAAAATTGTTCTTCGCGTCCTGAAGGTGCCAGTTCATGAAATGCTCCTAGCTAGCTTGGCTAGATTTAGCATTTTGCATGGTGAGGCAGCAAGGAATGTGCTGGTGCCGTGCGGGACTAACGACTGCCAAAGATCGCTGAACCGACCCGGACGCTGGTGGCGCCGAAAGCGATCGCCGTCNCGTCTCGTAGTCGCCGGACATGCCCATCGAGAGTTTGGCGACGCCGGCTTCCTTGCCGAGCTTTTCCAGCAGCGCGAAGTGCGGACCGGGATTCTCGTCGGCCGGCGGGATGCACATCAGGCCTTCGATGGCGAGCCCGTGGACGTCGCGGCAGCGCGCGACGAAGGCCACCGCCTCACGCGGTTCGATGCCGGCCTTCTGCGGTTCCGAACCGGTGTTGACCTGGACGTACAGCTTTGGCGCGTGGCCTTGCCGGGCGATCTCCCTGGCGAGTTCGGCGGCGATCTTTTCGCGGTCGACCGTCTCGATGACGTCGAACAGCGCGACGGCCTCCCTGGCCTTGTTCGATTGCAGCGGGCCGATCAGGTGCAGCTCGATGTCCGGGAAAGCTCCTTTCAGCGCCGGCCACTTGCCTTGCGCCTCCTGCACGCGATTCTCACCGAAGACGCGCTGGCCGGCCTCGATGACCGGGCTGATGTCGGCGGCCTCGAAGGTCTTTGAGACGGCGACCAGCGTCACCGTCCCGGCTTCGCGGCCAGCCTCGCGCTCGGCCCCGGCGATCTTCGCCTTAACCGCAAAAAACTGCTGAACGGCGTCGCCCATATGCAAATCCTGCTGTTTTGACCCGCGTTTTTGGCCGACGCGGTGCCCATATGGTTGACGGGTTTGCCAAACCATGGTGAACACCCGGACCACATTCCCTGAACTGCCGAGCGTCTCGCCCGCAGTCCGTGCATGCTTTTAAGTGAAAAACGTCCCATGGCAACCGAACGATACAATCCGCGCGCGTCAGAACCCAAATGGCAGAAGGCCTGGGCTGCCAAGAAGCTTTTCGAAGCGCACAATGACGATCCGCGCCCGAAATACTACGTGCTGGAGATGTTCCCCTATCCGTCGGGGCGCATCCATATCGGCCACACCCGCAACTACACGATGGGCGACGTGGTGGCGCGCTACAAGCGGGCCAAGGGCTTCAACGTCCTGCATCCGATGGGCTGGGACGCCTTCGGCATGCCGGCCGAGAACGCGGCGATGCAGAACAAGGTCCATCCCAAGGAATGGACCTACCAGAACATCGCCACCATGCGCGAGCAGCTCAAGGTCATGGGCCTGTCGCTGGACTGGGCGCGCGAATTCGCCACCTGCGATGTCGACTATTATCACCGCCAGCAGATGCTGTTCCTCGACTTCGTCGAGAAGGGCCTGGTGACGCGCAAATCCTCCAAGGTCAACTGGGATCCGGAGGACATGACCGTGCTCGCCAACGAGCAGGTCATCGACGGGCGCGGCTGGCGCTCGGGCGCGCTGGTCGAACAGCGCGAGCTGACGCAATGGTTCTTCAAGATCACCGACTTCGCTCAGGATCTGCTGGATTCGCTGGACGGCCTCGACGAGTGGCCCGAAAAAGTGAAGCTGATGCAGCAGAACTGGATCGGCCGCTCGGAAGGCCTGCTGATCCGCTGGCCTTTGGCCTCCGACATTGCCGGCGAACACGAGCTGGAAGTCTACACGACGCGGCCCGACACCATCTTCGGCGCCTCTTTCATGGCCATCGCCGCCGATCATCCGCTGGCCAAAAAGGCGGCCGAGACCAATCCGGCGCTGGCGAAGTTTATCGACGAGGTCCGCCATATGGGCACGTCGGTGGCGGCGCTGGAGACGGCCGAGAAAAAGGGTTTCGACACCGGCATCCGCGTTGCCCACCCGTTCGACGACAGCTGGACGCTGCCTGTCTACGTGGCCAATTTCGTGCTGATGGAATACGGCACTGGCGCCATCTTCGGTTGCCCGGCGCACGACCAGCGTGACCTCGACTTCGCCAACAAATATGGCCTGCCGGTGGTGCCGGTGGTGATGCCGGAAGGCGAGAATCAGGCGACCTTCCAGATCGTCGACGTGGCCTATGGCGACGATGGCGCGATGATCAATTCGCGCTTCCTCGACGGCATGAAGCCCGGCCAGGCTTTCGACGAGGTGGCGAAGCTCCTGGAGCAGAAGACGATCGGCAACCGGCCAATGGCCGAACGCAAGGTGAATTTCCGCCTGCGCGACTGGGGCATTTCGCGCCAGCGCTACTGGGGCTGCCCGATCCCGATGATCCATTGCGAGGATTGCGGCGTGGTGCCGGTGCCGAAAGCGGACCTGCCGGTCAAGCTGCCCGACGACGTCGATTTCGACCGGCCGGGCAACCCGCTCGACCGTCATCCGACCTGGCGGCATGTGAAGTGCCCGCGATGCGGCAAGGACGCGCGCCGCGAAACCGACACGATGGACACGTTCGTCGATTCGTCGTGGTATTTCGCCCGCTTCACCGCGCCCTGGGCGCACGAGCCGACCGATCCCAAGGCGGCGAACGAATGGCTGCCGGTCGACCAGTATATCGGTGGCATCGAGCACGCGATCCTGCACCTGCTCTATTCGCGTTTCTTCACCCGCGCCATGCGCGAGACCGGCCATGTCGATCTGGCCGAGCCGTTCAAGGGTCTGTTCACGCAAGGCATGGTGGTGCACGAAACCTATCGCGTCGGGTCGGCATCGAACGGTCGCTGGCTGGCGCCAACCGAGGTGCGGCTGGAGGAAGCCGACGGCAAGCGCCGCGCCATCGAGATCGTCACCGGCGAGGACGCGACGATCGGCCCGCTCGAAAAGATGTCGAAGTCGAAGAAGAACACGGTCAGTCCGGAGGACATCACCGACGGCTACGGCGCCGATACGGCGCGCTGGTTCATGCTGTCGGATTCACCGCCCGAGCGCGATGTCGAATGGACCGACGATGGCGCCGCCGGCGCGCATCGCTTCATGCAGCGCATCTGGCGGCTGGTGTCGACGGCAGCCGAAACGCTGGCTGGCGTCAAGCCGGCGGCGGCCGACAATGGTGAAGCCGGAGCGGTTTCCAAGGCCGCGCACAAGATACTCAAGGCGGTCGGCGAGGACATCGAGAAGCTCGCCTTCAACCGCGCCATTGCCCGCATCTATGAACTGGCCAACGTGCTGACCGCACCGCTCAACGACGTGGCGGAAGGCAAGGCCGATCCGGCGATGCAAGGCGCCTGCCGCCAGGCGGTGGAGATCCTGGTGCACCTGATCGCGCCTGTGATGCCGCATTTGTCCGAGGAGTGCTGGGAGGCGTTGGGCGGCACCGATCTGGTTGCCGAACGCCCGTGGCCGGTCTTCGATCCGGCGCTGGTCGTCGACAATGAGGTCACCTATCCGGTGCAGGTCAACGGCAAGAAACGTGGGGATTTGACAATTGCCCGCGACGCGGACCAAGGTGCGGTCGAAAAAGCTGTGCTCGCTCTCGACTTCGTGCAGAAAGCGCTCGAAGGTAAGGCCCCGCGCAAGGTGATCATCGTGCCGCAGAGGATCGTCAATGTCGTTGCCTGACCTTGAGTTGCCTGACCTGGAAAAGACAGAGCTGAGCCGCTTGCTGCGCCGCCTCGCGCTTGCCGGCCTTGTCGGCTCGCTGGCACTGGTTTCGGCCTGTCAGGTGCGGCCGCTCTATTCGACCGCGCCGCTGACCACGGGCTCAAGCGCAAACGCCGAACTGGCGTCGATCGCCGTCAAGCCGGTCAACTCACGTTATGCCCAGCAGGTGCGCAACAATCTGATCTTCGGATTTGGGCGCGGCGCCGGCGAACCGGCCTCGCCGCTTTATTCGCTGGGTCTCAGCGTGACCGAAGCCGTCGATTCGGCCGCGCTGGTGCAGGTCCAGACCGATCAGGACGAGCCGACCGCCGGTTCGGTGACGCTGACCGCCAGCTACACGCTCAACGATGCGAAAACCGGCGCCGTAATCGCGGTCGGCAAGCGGGCGATCACCTCGTCCTTCGACAGGCCCCGGCAGGAATTTGCCTCGTATCGGGCGCAGATCGACGCCGAGAATCGCGCCGCGCGCGAGCTGGCCGAAGCCCTGCAATTGTCCATCGCCCAGGATCTGGTCAGGCACGGCAAGACGGCTGGCTAACGCTGTTTTTCGTTTCACGCAAAAGCCGAGCCACGGACGGGCAAAACGCACCGGCCTTCGGGCTGCCAGCGGCATGTGAATTCTGGTCTTCGACTCGCCTCACGACTGCCAGGGCCGATCTCTATTTTCAGCTTTTCTATCGCTCCGGCGCTGCCGACGGGAAGCAACTGTTAACCACTCGCTCCCTATTGCTCAGCAGAAGTTTCAGAGTGAGTCTTGAGCATGGAATCCAGGCGTTTTCTCCGGGTCAATTCATTGAAGGCAGCTTCGCCCGATGACCCCGGGGTAAAGCGTTTCAACACCATCAACGACAAGGCGGACGGCCGGCAGCCAGGCGCGGCCGGAGCCGGCAATTCCGGTGATTTCGTCGATCTTGGCGGCAACGAAAGCCCAGCCTGGCAAGACTATTTCTTCCTGGCGCCCAATGTGCGGTTTACCCGCACGCCGGACTATGAAGCCAAGACGCGCCATCCGCAGCGCGACCAGATTGCCGCCGAGCAAAGCGAACCGCCGGTCCCACCGGCGCAGCAAGCAAGCGCACGGCCCGCCGCGGCCTCGCCATCCCATGCAGCCTCGTCTTCACCATTACTGAAGAACCGGAACCCCGTCTTGGACGCCGTCCGCTCGACTGCCGGCAACAGGGGCGCGGTGCTGCAGAGGCCGGCGGGTTCGGCCCCGACATCCGTTACGCCAAGGCATACCGGCGAACCTGCGGGGTCAAGGATGACCGCAACGTCACGCGTATCGGCTCCGGTCCAGGGAACGGCGGCGCCGGGCAAGGTGACAAACCGCGAAAGAGTGCGCTGGCCCTATCTGTCGGATCACGCCTTTTTCGAGGTCATGGCGCCCTATATGGTCGAAGCTCCGCCGGTGCCGCAAGCCGTCCCTGCGCGGCGCCCGGCCGGGCCGGTGGTCGCCAAACCGGCCGACAGGCACGCCGCGCCCACGGCGGATCCCACCTCGCTGTTCCGCGTCATCGAATGCCTTCCGGGCCTGCAAGCTCCGCCTGCACTGCCGGACGTCCGTCCGGCCAATTCGAACGAGGCCGAGGTCCAGCCGGTGGCGAGCAGCGCGCCGCGACAGGCCCGGCCCGCGATCGCAACTTCCGCCGTCGCGCGCAAAGCCGTTCCGGTCCAGGTCGCGCAAAGCCTGGAGGAGACCGTGCAAGCTCCGGCCGGGCGCATATCTTCGCCGCTGCCCAAGGCCGGCAAGATCGTGCCGTCCACGACTGGCGAGGCATACGAACTTCCCTCCGAAGAGCTGCTGCAGCAGCCGCCGGAAGGGCAAGGCTTCTACATGTCGCAAGAGCGGCTCGAGCAGAATGCCGATCTCCTGGAAAGCGTGCTGGAGGATTTCGGCGTGCGCGGCGAGATCATCCACGTTCGCCCTGGTCCGGTCGTGACACTCTATGAGTTCGAGCCGGCGCCGGGCGTCAAATCGTCTCGCGTCATCGGCCTCGCGGACGATATCGCCCGTTCCATGTCGGCGATTTCGGCGCGCGTCGCGGTGGTGCCCGGCCGCAACGTCATCGGCATCGAGCTTCCGAACGAGACCCGCGAGACCGTCTATTTCCGCGAACTGATCGAATCGCAGGGCTTTCGCAAGACCGGCTGCAAGCTGGCGCTTTGCCTAGGCAAGACGATCGGTGGTGAGCCCGTCATCGCCGAACTGGCGAAGATGCCGCATCTGCTCGTTGCCGGCACCACCGGTTCCGGCAAGTCGGTCGCCATCAACACCATGATCCTGTCGCTGCTCTACCGATTGAAGCCGGAAGAATGCCGGCTGATCATGGTCGATCCCAAGATGCTCGAACTCTCCGTCTATGACGGCATCCCGCATCTTCTGACCCCGGTCGTCACCGATCCCAAGAAGGCCGTCACCGCGCTCAAATGGGCGGTGCGCGAGATGGAGGACCGTTACCGCAAGATGGCGCGGCTCGGCGTGCGCAACATCGACGGCTACAACGAGCGCGCCGCCCAAGCCCGCGACAAGGGCGAGACGGTCGTCATGACCGTTCAGGCTGGTTTTGAAAAGGGCACCGGCGAGCCGCTCTTCGAACAGCAGGAAATCGACCTCGCGCCGATGCCTTATATCGTGGTCATCGTCGACGAGATGGCCGACCTGATGATGGTCGCCGGCAAGGAGATCGAAGGCGCGATCCAGCGCCTGGCACAGATGGCGCGCGCGGCCGGCATCCATCTGATCATGGCGACGCAACGCCCCTCGGTCGATGTCATCACCGGCACGATCAAGGCCAACTTCCCGACCCGGATTTCCTTCCAGGTCACGTCCAAGATCGACAGCCGCACCATCCTGGGCGAGCAGGGCGCCGAGCAGCTGCTTGGCCAGGGCGACATGCTGCACATGATGGGCGGCGGGCGCATTTCGCGCGTGCACGGCCCCTTTGTCTCCGACGCGGAGGTCGAGCACGTCGTGGCGCATCTGAAGGCGCAGGGCCGCCCCGAATATCTGGAAACGGTGACGGCCGACGCGGATGAAGACGAATACGAAGGCGACCAGGGAGCCGTCTTCGACAAGGGATCCGTTGCGGCCGAGGACGGCGATTCCAGTTATGACGAGGCGGTCAAGGTGGTGTTGCGCGACAAGAAATGTTCGACGTCCTACATCCAGCGTCGCCTCGGCATCGGCTACAACCGCGCCGCTTCCCTGGTCGAGCGCATGGAGAAGGAAGGGCTGGTCGGCGCGCCCAACCATGTCGGCAAGCGCGAGATCATGACGGGCCGGCGCCCGCCGGTTGCCGCGCCCGACGAAGAGGGCGCGGATTGACCGGCAGGTCGACGAAGGGTCAATAAAAAAGGCCGGTTGCCCGGCCTTTTTTGGTAGCGGATATCGGATCGCTCAGCTGATCTTCTGGCCGGTCTTGGCCCAGTCGGCGAGGAAGGCGGCGAGGCCTTTGTCGGTCAGCGGATGGTTGACCAGCGCCTTCAGCGTGGCCGGCGGCGCGGTGACGACATCGGCCCCAATCAGGGCCGCCTGCTTGACGTGGTTCACCGTGCGCACCGAGGCGGTCAGGATCTCGGTCTGGAAATCGTAATTGTCGTAGATCTGACGGATCTCCTGGATCACCTCCATGCCGTCCGAGCCGGTGTCGTCGATGCGGCCGACGAAGGGCGAGATGAAGGAAGCGCCGGCCTTGGCGGCGAGCAGCGCCTGGTTGGCCGAGAAGCACAGCGTGACATTGACCATGCGGTTCATTTCGGTGCGGATCGTCTTGCAGGCCTTCAGCCCATCGAGCGTCAACGGCACCTTGATGGTGACATTCGGCGCGATTTTGGCCAGCACCTCGGCCTCGGCCATCATGTTCTTGTACTCGGTGGCCACGACTTCGGCCGAAACCGGGCCTTCGACGATGTCGCAGATCTGCTTGGTGACCTCGGAGATCTTGCCGCCCGATTTCAGGATCAGCGAGGGGTTGGTGGTGACGCCATCGAGCAGCCCCAGATCGATCAGCTCACGGATTTCCTTGATGTCGGCGGTGTCGGCAAAAAATTTCATGGCGGTCTCCTGAAGATTTCGGCGTGCTTGGGAAGGCACGTTCAGCGTTGCTCTTTGATCTAGACCAAAGTCGGGGCAAGGTCACGCCTCATGATCGAAGATTCGCCCTTTGTCGCAGCCGCACCGGTGCTGGTGCCGATGCCTGCAGAACGCCCTTACACCTATGCCGTGCCCGCCGGCATGCGCGTCGTGCCGGGCTCGATCGTGCGCGTGCCGCTCGGGCCGCGGCAGGTCGCCGGCATCGTCTGGGATGGCGTGGTCGAGAATATCGACGCGAAAAAACTGCGCCCCATCGAACAGGTCTTCGACTGCCCGCCGATCGACCGTTCGATGCGCCGCTTCGTCGACTGGGTGGCGCAGTACACGCTGTCGGCGCCGGGCATGGTGGCGCGCATGCTGCTTCGGGCGCCGGAAGCTTTCGACCCGGAACCATGGATCGAGGGGCTGCAGCGCACGCTTCTCGTACCCGACCGGATGACGAGCGCCAGGGAGCGGGTGCTGGAGGTGGCCGAAGGCGGCCTTGCCTGGACACGCTCCGGCCTCGCCCATGCCGCCGGCGTGTCGTCGACGGTGATCGAGGGACTGAAGGCGCAAGGCGTGTTCGAGACGGTGATGATCCCGCCACGCCCGGTGGTGGCCGCGCCTGATTCCCTGTATGCCGCGCCCGAATTGATGCCGGACCAGAACGACGCAGCATCGATGCTGCGCGCCAATGTCGCGGCCGGCACCTTCAACGTCGCGCTGCTCGACGGCGTCACCGGGTCGGGCAAGACCGAGGTTTATTTCGAGGCGGTGGCGGCCGCCCTCGACCAAGGCAAGCAGGTGCTGATCCTGCTGCCGGAAATCGCGCTGACCCACGCTTTCCTCGAACGCTTCCAGCAGCGCTTCGGCGCCAAGCCCGGCGAATGGCATTCGGACCTGCCGCCAAGGATGCGCGAAAAGGTCTGGCGGCAGGTGGCGGAGGGCACTGTGCGCGTCGTCGCCGGCGCGCGCTCGGCGCTGTTCCTGCCGTTCAAGGAGCTCGGCCTGATCGTCGTCGATGAGGAGCACGACCCCGCCTACAAGCAGGAAGACCGCGTTTTCTACAACGCCCGCGACATGGCGGTCGTGCGCGGCCACATCGGGGGTTGCCCAGTCGTGCTGGCGTCGGCGACGCCATCGGTCGAGAGCCGGGTCAATGCGAGCCAGGGGAAATACAACCGAGCCATTCTCTCGGCTCGTTTCGCCGAGGCGGCGCTGCCGCAGCTGAAGTCGATCGACATGCGGCGCGCGCCGCCGGCGCGTGGCGGCTTCCTGTCGCCGGTGCTGCTCGACCATATGCGCCAGACGCTGGAGAGGAAGGAACAATCGCTCTTGTTCCTCAACCGGCGCGGCTATGCGCCGCTGACGCTGTGCCGCGTCTGCGGCCATCGCTTCGGCTGCCCGGTCTGCTCGGCCTGGCTGGTCGAGCATCGCTTTCGCGGCCAGCTGGTCTGCCACCATTGCGGGCACAATGAGCGCCGGCCGGAAGCCTGCCCGGAATGCGGCACGCTCGATCACCTGGTCGCCTGCGGGCCGGGCGTCGAGCGCATCGCCGAGGAGGTCGTGGCGCATTTCCCCGATGCGCGCACCATCGTTTTGTCCTCGGATCTGATGGGGGGCGTGCGGCGGCTGCGGCTGGAACTGGAGGCGATCGCCGATGGCGAGGCCGACATCGTCATCGGTACGCAGTTGGTCGCCAAGGGCCACAATTTCCCCAACATGACGCTGGTCGGCGTTGTCGATGCCGACCTTGGCCTTGCCAATGGCGATCCGCGCGCAGCGGAGCGGACGTTCCAATTGCTCAGCCAGGTGACCGGCCGCGCCGGCCGCACCGGCAAGAAGAGCCTTGGCCTGCTGCAGACCTTCCAGCCCGATCATCCGGTGATGCGGGCGATCGTTTCGGGTGACGCCGAGGCATTTTATGAGCGCGAGATCGCCGAGCGGGAGCGCGCGGCGCTGCCGCCCTTTGGCCGGTTGGCCGGCGTCATCGTCAGCGCGGTGACGCGAGCCGAAGCCGAAGGCCATGCGCGTGGTCTGCGCCGCGCCGCGCCCGAGTCCTCCGATCTGTTCGTGCTCGGGCCGGCCGAGGCGCCGCTGTCCCTGCTCGGCGGACGCCACCGCTTCCGTCTGCTGATCCAGGGCGAGCGGCGTGCCGACATGCAAGGTTTTATCAGGGCTATGCTGGCCAACGGGCCGAAGCAGCGCGGCTCGGTGCGGGTGCAGGTCGATATCGACCCGCAGAGTTTTTTGTAAGGTCGCGGTTTCAGCGGTAGGCTGTCCCCAGCGAAAAATGGAAGATCACATGAAAACCCTTGGCCTGCTCGGCGGCATGAGCTGGGAATCGACCGCCATCTACTATCGCTTGCTCAACGAGATCGTGCGCGAGCGTCTTGGCGGGCTGCATTCGGCCAAACTGCTGCTGTGGTCGTTCGACTTCGCCGAGATCGCCGAGCGCCAGCATCACGGCGACTGGGAGAGCGCCGGCGTGCTTCTCGTCGAGGCGGCGCGCAAGCTGGAGGCAGGCGGCGCGGAAGGGCTGCTCCTGTGCACCAACACCATGCACAAACTGGCCGGCCAGGTGCAGGCCTCGGTGTCGATCCCGTTGATCCACATCGCCGACGCCACCGCGGTGGCGATCAAGCGCGCCGGCATGCAGCGCCCGGCGCTGCTGGCGACGCGCTTCACCATGGAGCAGGATTTCTACAAGGGCCGGCTCGCCGACAAATACGGACTGCAACCGATAGTGCCCGACGCCGCCGGGCGCGACATGATCCATCGCGTCATCTATGACGAGCTCTGCCAGGGTATCGTCAGCGAAACCTCGAAGGTGGCCTATATCGCCGAGACCGAGCGCCTGCGCCGCGAAAAGGCCGCCGATAGCCTGATCATGGGCTGCACCGAGATCACCATGCTGATCGGGCAGCAGGATTTCGACATTCCGGTGTTCGACACGACACGCATCCACGCCGAGGCGGCGGTCGAGTTCGCGCTCGGTTGATGGCCTTCTTCTAAAGTTCGGGGAGCCATCTGGCGTGGGGTTTTTCCTCCGCTAGAATGCGCGGGAATTTCAAAACCGGCATTTCGAGGGGACAAGATGGATTTTGCGCTTCCATGGCCGACGAGCCAGGGCGAATGGCTGGCCTGGTCGAGCGCCGTCGTCACCGTGCTGCTCGGCCTTCTGTTTTTCTTGGCGCCGGGCGTGGCCTTCCGTGTCCTGCGCCTGCAGGTCAAACCGGAGAAGGCAGCGGCGATCGCCGAGGGGCGGGGCAGGATGTCTGGCTTCTATCTCGGCGTTGGCCTGTGCTGCATCCTCCTGGCGCAGCCGCTGGTTTACATGGCGCTCGGCTTCTCCTGGCTGTTCACCGCCTTCGGCCGCCTGCTGTCGATGATGTCGGATGGCGCCAACACGCCTTTCAATTGGGTTTCCATTGTGGTGGAATTGGCCTTGGCGGCATTGCCGCTCGCCTTTGCCTTCGGCTTTGTGCCCTGAATCCTTAGCTATTCCGGGGCGCGAGGCGGGACTCTTTCGCCAGATGCGACAATAGTGCCTGAAAACCATGCGGAACGACGCATTGCGGTCTTAAAATGCCTGTGCTAGACGGCAATCGACTTTCGGCCGGGGATAGCGGAAGCCGCGCCTCCGTGCTTGAAAAAATGCAGTAAGGTCAAAGATTTAGCCAGAGTTTTTGCTCGCGCCAACAATCTGCGGCCTGTCAGACAAGAGAAAAGACGGTCCGTGGCTCAATCGTCATCGCCAATCTCAGGTGTCGCAGAACGCTACGCGGGTTCGCTGTTCGAACTCGCGCTGCAGGCAAATTCCGTGACCAAGGTCGAAGCCGACCTCAACAGTTTCGAGGCGATGCTCGCGGGCAGCGCCGACCTGACCCGGCTGATCAACAGCCCGGTGTTCTCCAGCGAGGACCAGGCCAAGGCCATAGCGGCAATCGCCGACAAGGCCGGGATTACCGGCCTCACCGGCAATTTCCTGCGCGTCGTGGCCCGCAACCGGCGCCTGTTCGCCGTCCCCGGCATGATCAGGGCATTCCGCCAGATCGCCGCCGAACATCGTGGCGAGACCGCCGCCGAAGTGACGTCGGCTCATGAGCTGACCGCGGCCCAGCAGGCTGAACTCAAGGCGGCGCTGAAGAGCGTTGCCGGCAAGGACGTGGCCATTTCCGTCACCGTCGATCCGTCGCTGCTCGGCGGGCTGGTGGTCAAGATGGGCTCGCGCCAGATCGACACGTCGCTCAAAACCAAACTCAATTCGCTCAAGCTTGCACTGAAAGAGGTCGGCTGATGGACATCCGCGCCGCGGAAATTTCCGCAATTCTGAAAGACCAGATCAAGAATTTCGGCAAGGAGGCCGAGGTCTCCGAAGTTGGACAGGTGCTGTCCGTCGGTGACGGTATCGCCCGCGTCTATGGCCTCGACAATGTCCAGGCCGGCGAAATGGTCGAATTCCCCGGCGGCATCCGCGGCATGGCGCTCAACCTCGAAGCCGACAATGTCGGCGTCGTCATCTTCGGCGCCGACCGTGACATCAAGGAAGGCGACACCGTCAAGCGCACCGGCGCCATCGTCGACGTTCCGGTGGGTCCTGGCCTGCTCGGCCGCGTCGTCGACGCGCTCGGCAACCCGATCGACGGCAAGGGTCCGATCAAGGCGGTCGAACGCAAGCGCGTCGACGTCAAGGCGCCCGGCATCATTCCGCGCAAGTCGGTGCATGAGCCGATGTCGACCGGCCTCAAGGCCATCGATGCGCTGATCCCGGTCGGCCGCGGCCAGCGCGAGCTGGTCATCGGCGACCGTCAGACCGGCAAGACCGCCATCATCCTCGACACTATGCTCAACCAGAAGTCGGTGCACGACAACGGCCCCGAGAAGGAAAAGCTCTACTGCGTCTACGTCGCCGTCGGCCAGAAGCGCTCGACCGTCGCGCAGTTCGTCAAGGTGCTCGAAGAGCGCGGCGCGCTCGAATACTCGATCATCGTCGCCGCCACCGCGTCCGATCCGGCGCCAATGCAGTTCCTGGCGCCGTTCGCCGGCTGCACCATGGGCGAATATTTCCGCGACAACGGCATGCATGCGCTGATCAGCTACGACGATCTGTCGAAGCAGGCCGTCGCCTATCGCCAGATGTCGCTGCTGCTGCGCCGCCCGCCGGGCCGCGAAGCCTATCCGGGCGACGTCTTCTACCTGCACTCGCGCCTGCTCGAGCGCGCCGCGAAGCTCAATGACGATCTGGGCAATGGCTCGCTGACCGCCCTGCCGGTCATCGAAACGCAGGCCAACGACGTGTCGGCCTACATCCCGACCAACGTGATCTCGATCACCGACGGCCAGATCTTCCTTGAAACCAACCTGTTCTTCCAGGGCATCCGTCCGGCCGTCAACGTCGGCCTGTCGGTGTCGCGCGTCGGTTCGTCGGCGCAGATCAAGGCGATGAAGCAGGTTGCCGGCTCGATCAAGGGCGAGCTCGCCCAGTACCGCGAAATGGCGGCCTTCGCGCAGTTCGGCTCCGATCTCGACGCCGCCACGCAGCGCCTGCTCAACCGCGGATCGCGCCTGACCGAACTCCTGAAGCAGCCGCAGTTCTCGCCGCTGAAGACGGAAGAGCAGGTCGCGGTGATCTTCGCCGGCGTCAACGGCTATCTCGACAAGCTGCCGGTCAACCAGGTTGGCAAGTTCGAGCATGGCCTGCTCAGCCACATGCGTGCGGCGGGCAAGGACGTTCTCGACGCCATCCGCAAGGAAAAGGCACTGTCGGACGATCTGCGCGCCAAGCTGAAGGCCGAGATCGACGCTTTCGCCAAGACCTTCGCCTGAGCGAAGCGACAAGACGGGATCAGGTTTGAAGCATGCCTTCATTAAAAGACCTTCGTAACCGTATCGCCTCGGTCAAGGCGACGCAGAAGATCACCAAGGCGATGCAGATGGTCGCCGCGGCGAAGCTGCGCCGTGCGCAAGAGGCCGCGGAAGCGGCGCGCCCCTATTCGGAGCGCATGGGTTCCGTGCTGGCCAACATCACCCAGGCGATCGGCGGCGGCGGCGATGCTCCGGCGCTGATGACCGGTACCGGCAAGGACGACGTGCACCTGCTGGTCGTCTGCACCGCGGAGCGCGGCCTGTGCGGCGGCTTCAACTCGCAGATCGCCCGTCATGCCCGCGACCACATCCGCAGGCTTTTGGCCGACGGCAAGCAGGTCAAGATCATCTGCGTCGGCAAGAAGGGTTTCGATATCCTGCGCCGCGACTATGCCTCCATGATCCTCGAGCGCATCGATCTGCGCGAGGTCAAGACGCTCGGCTTCGTCAATGCCGACGCGATCGCCAAGAAGGTCATCCACCTCTTCGACGAGGGCGGCTTCGATATCTGCACGCTGTTCTATTCGCAGTTCAAGTCGGTGATCAGCCAGATCCCGACCGCGCAGCAGATCATCCCGGCAGGCGTCGCTTCGGCTCCGGCCGAGGCAAATGATGGCGGCAATGCCGTCTATGAATATGAGCCGGAGCCGGGCGAAATCCTTTCCGACCTCATTCCGCGCAACATTTCCGTGCAGGTTTTCCGGGCGCTGCTCGAAAACGCGGCCGGCGAGATGGGCGCCAAGATGAGCGCCATGGACAATGCGACGCGCAACGCCGGCGACATGATCAACAAGCTGTCGATCACCTACAACCGTCAGCGGCAGGCGCAGATCACCAAGGAACTGATCGAAATCATTTCGGGCGCCGAGGCGCTCTAGGCGCGGTCCGGGGCCATTTGGCCCGCGACCGGACCGCGTGAGAAACAAAGGACGAAAAAGGGTAAAGACGATGGCGAAAGCAGCGACCCCCCAGAAGGCAACACCCAAGACGGCAGCCGCGAAGGCCGCAGTCCCCGCGAAGGCTGCAAAGGCTCCGGCGGCGGCCGCGAAGGCGGCTCCGGCCAAGGCCGCTTCGGCCAAGACACCGGCAGTGGCGAGCAAGGCAACCGGCGTTGTCGGCCAGGTCCGCCAGGTCATCGGCGCTGTCGTCGACGTTCAGTTCGGCGAACATTTGCCGGCGATCCTGAATGCGCTCGAGACCACCAATGTCGGCAACCGCCTGGTGCTCGAAGTTGCCCAGCATCTCGGTGAAAACACCGTGCGCTGCATCGCCATGGACTCCACCGAAGGCTTGGTGCGTGGCCAGGAAGTGCGCGACACCGGCGCGCCGATCACCGTTCCGGTCGGCCCGGGCATGCTCGGCCGCATCATCAACGTCATCGGCGAGCCGGTCGACGAAGCGGGCCCGGTCGACGCGATCGAGATGCGCTCCATCCACCAGCCGGCTCCGACCTATGTCGAGCAGTCGACGGAAGCCCAGATCCTGATCACCGGCATCAAGGTGCTCGACCTCCTGGCGCCCTACGCCAAGGGCGGCAAGATCGGCCTGTTCGGCGGCGCCGGCGTCGGCAAGACCGTGCTGATCCAGGAACTGATCAACAACATCGCCAAGGCACATGGCGGCTATTCGGTGTTCGCCGGCGTCGGCGAGCGCACCCGCGAGGGCAACGATCTCTATCACGAGTTCATCGAATCCGGCGTCAACAAGAAGGGCGGCGGCGAAGGCTCCAAGGCGGCCCTCGTCTATGGCCAGATGAACGAGCCGCCGGGCGCGCGCGCCCGCGTCGGCCTGACCGGCCTGACGGTCGCCGAATATTTCCGCGACCAAGGCCAGGACGTGCTGTTCTTCGTCGACAACATCTTCCGCTTCACGCAGGCGGGTTCGGAAGTGTCGGCTCTGCTCGGCCGCATTCCGTCGGCGGTGGGCTATCAGCCGACGCTCGCCACCGACATGGGCGCGCTGCAGGAGCGCATCACCACCACCACCAAGGGCTCGATCACCTCGGTGCAGGCGATCTACGTGCCCGCCGACGACTTGACCGATCCGGCGCCGGCGACCTCGTTCGCCCACCTTGACGCGACGACGACGCTGAACCGCGCCATCGCCGAGAAGGGTATCTACCCCGCGGTCGATCCGCTGGATTCGACCTCGCGCATGCTCGACCCGATGGTTGTCGGTGAAGAGCATTACGGTGTCGCCCGCCAGGTGCAGTCGATCCTCCAGCGCTACAAGTCGCTGCAGGACATCATCGCCATCCTGGGCATGGACGAGCTGTCGGAAGAGGACAAGCAGACCGTGGCCCGCGCCCGCAAGATCGAGCGCTTCCTGTCGCAGCCGTTCTTCGTCGCCGAAGTGTTCACCGGCGCGCCGGGCAAGCTGGTCGACCTCGCCGACACCATCAAAGGCTTCAAGGGCCTCTGCAACGGCGACTACGATCACCTTCCGGAAGCCGCCTTCTACATGGTCGGCGGCATCGAGGAAGCAGTCGAGAAGGCACAGCGCCTCGCGGCTGAAGCGGCCTGATGACAGATAACGGACCCGAATACGCTCAAGGCGATCGGGTCCGGCTACTTCGGCTCAGCGATGAGTTCCTTTCGGATATGCCCGAGGATGACGTCGCAGAGCTAAACGCTCTCATCGGTCGAGAGTGGACTGTGGAGGAATGGCACGAAAAACTCGGTCAGTTGGAGATCACCAGCTCTCTGAGTGAAACGACAACCATACATTTTGTGTGGGTGCCGCCAGAATGGGTTGAACGGATACGATAATGGCTGAAGCTTTCAAATTCGAACTGGTTTCGCCGGAACGCCTGCTCGTTTCCGAGCAAGTCGAATCCGTCGTCATTCCGGGCGCCGAAGGCGAGATGACTGTCATGGCGCATCACGCGCCGGTCATGACCACAATCCAGCCGGGTGTCGTCACGGTGAAGACCGCTTCGGGCAGCGAAGAGCGCTATGTCGTGTTCGGCGGCTTTGCCGACATCGTTCCGGCCGGCTGCACGCTGCTGGCAGAGTCGGCTGTCGCGGTCAAGGATGTCGACCGGGCCGATCTCGCGCGCCGCATCCAGGAAGCCAAGGAAGATGCCGCAGACGCCAAGGACGACCAGGCGCGCAGCAAGGCCGAACAGTTCCTCAGCCAGCTCACGACGCTGGAAGGCGCCATTCTGCCGGCCTGAAATCCACACCAATTGACTGACTGAAAAGCGGGGCCTGCCCCGCTTTTTCTATATTCCCAAGGCAGCGAAGGCCAGGGTCGGACCGTCCCGCCGCAGGTGGACGAGATGCACGGCCACCAGTTCAATCAGCGTCTGGCGTTCGGCGTGATCCCCAGCGAAGCCAGCCAGGTCGAACACCGCCGTTACGGTTTCGTTCGCCGGCAGTTGCTGGCTCAAAAGGGCTGTCAGCGACGCATCGAGCGGATCGGTGAAATGGCCTTCCGGCAAGGTCTTACCCCGCGCCGCGCAGGCGGCGATCCAGGCGGCAATCACCAGCGTGAGATGCACAAATTCAGTGCCGGCTTCCATGCACTCCACGGCCGAAGCAACAATACGCTGCGGCAGTTTCTGGCTGCCGTCATTGGCGATTTGCGCCGTGCGGTGGGCGAGCGCGGTGTTGGAAAAACGCTCGGTGAGCTCAGCCGTGTAGGCTGATGTGTCGAGCCCGGCATCCTCGGGCAGGGTCGGGATGGCTTCGGCCCATAGCGCGTCGACGAACTGCCTTATCGCCGGATCGGCAAAGGCGCGGTCGACGGTGGCATGGCCGCTGAGCAGGCCGAGATAGGCGATGCCCGAGTGCGCGCCGTTGAGCAGCCTGAGCTTCATGTCCTCGAAGGGGGCGACATCGCCGACCATGGTGACGCCGAACTTTTCCCAGGACGGCCGGCCCGCCGGAAAATTGTCTTCGATGACCCATTGGCGGAAGGGCTCAGTCATGACCGGCCAGGCATCCTCGGCGCCGAGTTCGACGGCAATCCGCGCCCGGTCGGCGTCGGTGGTCGCCGGCACGATGCGGTCGACCATGCTGGAGGGGAACGCGACCTCGTCGGCGATATGGCCGGCGAGCCTGGTGCTGCTGTTTGCGTCCGGGCTGCCATCGCGCAATTCCGCGAATTCGACCAGCAGGCGATGCAGCGTTGCGCCATTGGCCGGCAGGTTGTCGCAGCACAGCACCGTGAAAGGCGGTGTGCCAGCGGCACGCCGCCGGGCGAGCGCCTCGGTCAGAAAACCATGCGCAGTCCTGGGTCCTTGCGGATTTGCCAGATCGTGGACGATGTCGGGATGGGCGGCGTCCAGTCCGCCGCCCGCTGCCCTCAGATACGCCTTTTCCGTGATGGTCAGCGTGACGATCCGGGTGCGCGGATCGGACAGCGCGGCCAGCACCGCACCGGGGTCTTTCGGCGCCACCAGCATCGAGCCGATCGAGCCGATGACGCGGAGCTCCTCCTCGCCGCTGCTGCGGATCGCCAGCGTGTAGAGCCCGTCCTGCGGCGCCAGCGCATCGCGCGTTTCGGGGCTGCGCAAGGAAACGCCGACTATGCCCCAGTCCGTCTCGCCCGCCGTCAGGCAGTCGTCGACATAGGCTGCCTGATGGGCGCGATGGAAAGCGCCGACGCCAAGATGCACAATGCCAGGCGCGATGCGGCCGCGATCATAAGAGGGTGTCGCGACCGGGGCCGGCAGCGCTTGTACCGTTGTGGCGGAGAGGCGTTTGGTCGTCGCGGCGCGGCTGGTCTGGTCGGATGGCATAGATGGCCTCGGCATGGGGTCGGCGAGCGGCGTAACACCCGATCTCTTGCCACACAATGGCTTCAAAAGTCATCATACAACAATCCAATTTTTGTATGTTGACATTATTTCTTGCCAACCCTACCGATAGCAGCCTTGGGAGGATCATCGTGGCACTGACCAATGCGGATTTGCTGTTTCCCGCCGAGGCGCATCCGCGCTCGATCGCCCGCGATCTCTATGCCGGGATCAAGGACCTGCCGCTGGTCAGCCCGCACGGCCACACCGATCCGCGCTGGTATGCGCTGAACGAGCCGTTCCCGGATCCGGCGCAACTGCTCATCGTGCCCGACCACTACATCTTCCGCATGCTGTGCAGCCAGGGCGTGCGGCTGGAGGATCTCGGCGTGCCGACCCTCGACGGCGGGCCGGTGGAAACCGACGGCAGGACGATCTGGCGGCGCTTTGCCGAGCACTATCATCTGTTTCGCGGAACGCCGACCCGGCTGTGGTTCGACCATGTGCTGGCGCATCTGTTCGGCATCGAAGAGCCATTGAGCGCGGAGACGGCCGACCGCCATTACGACACCATCGCGACCGTGCTGCAGTGGGAGAATTTCCGCCCGCGCGCTTTGTTCGAGCGCTTCAACATCGAGGTCATCGCGACGACCGAAGGCGCGCTCGACGATCTCAAATGGCACCAGATGATCCGCGACAGCGGCTGGGAGGGCCGTGTCGTCACCGCCTACCGGCCGGATGCGGTCGTCGATCCCGATTTCGAGGGGTTCTCGGCCAATCTCGACCGGCTCGGCGAGATCACCGGTTGCGACACCGGAACATGGGCCGGCTATCTCGACGCCCATCGCCAGCGGCGCGCCTTCTTCAAAAGCTTTGGCGCGACCTCGTCCGATCATGGCCATCCGACGGCCGACACCGCAAATCTTTCCGACGCGGCGGCGCAGGAGCTGTTCAGCCGCATCCGCCGCGGCTCCGACGACGAGCGCGAGCGAAAACTGTTCCGTGCCCAGATGCTGACCGAGATGGCCAAGATGAGCCGGGACGACGGGCTGGTGATGCAGATCCATCCCGGCTCCTGGCGCAATCACTCGCCCGATGTTTTCCGGAAATTCGGCCGCGACAAGGGCTTCGATATCCCGACCCGGACCGACTACGTGACGGCGCTGAAGCCGCTGCTCGACTGCGTCGGACTGGAGCGCGACCTGACAATCATCCTCTTCACGCTCGACGAGACCAGCTACGCGCGCGAACTGGCGCCGCTGGCCGGCGTCTATCCGGCGCTGAAACTCGGGCCGGCCTGGTGGTTCCACGACAGCCCGGAAGGCATGCGCCGCTTCCGCGAGATGACGACGGAGACAGCCGGCTTCTACAACACCGTCGGCTTCAACGACGACACCCGTGCCTTTCCATCTATACCCGCCCGCCACGATTTGGCGCGTCGGGTCGACTGCGCGTTCCTGGCGCGCCTCGTCGCCGAGCACCGGCTGCGCGAGGACGAGGCGCATGAGCTGGCCAAGGAGCTTACCTACACGCTTGCCAAGAAGGCGTACCGGCTCTGAGCCGGGCGCCTTGATTTTTTAAGGGAGGAAGTCATGTTGCATTTTTCGAAATTGACGGCGGTCACATTCGCCTTCGGCTCGCTGCTGATAGGCATCGCCAACGCCGAAACCGTGCTGCGCTCGGCCGACACGCACCCCGACGGCTATCCGACCGTCGAGGCGGTGAAATACATGGGCGAGCTGATCAAGCAGCGCACCGACGGCCGCTATTCGGTCGAGGTGTATCATTCGGCGCAGCTCGGCGAGGAGAAGGACACGATCGAACAGACGCAGACCGGCGTCATCGACCTCAACCGCGTCTCGATGGGACCGTTCAACGGCATCGTGCCGGAGACGGCGGTGCCGTCGCTGCCTTACATCTTCCGCTCGGTCGACCACATGCGCCATGTCATGGACGGGCCGATCGGCGACGAGATCCTCAAGGCGTTCGAGGCGCATGACCTCGTCGGCCTGGCCTTCTACGATTCCGGCGCGCGGTCCTTCTACAACACCAAGAAGGACATCGCCTCGATGGCCGACATGAAGGGCATGAAGTTCCGCGTCATCCAGTCGGACGTGTTCGTCGACATGGTCAATGCGCTGGGCGCCAACGCCACGCCGATGGCTTATGGCGAGGTCTATTCGGCCTTGCAGACAGGCGTCATCGACGGCGCCGAGAACAACTGGCCGAGCTTCGAATCCGCCAAGCACTACGAGGTCGCCAAGCACTATACGATGGACCAGCACCAGATCGTCCCGGAAGTGCTCGTCATGGCCAAGGCAAGTTGGGACAAGCTATCGCCGGAGGACCAGGTGATCGTGCGCCAGGCAGCCAAGGACAGCGTCGTCAAGATGCGCGAACTGTGGGACGCGCAGGAAAAGAAGTCGCGTGACATCGTCGAAGCCGCCGGCGTCAAGGTCAGCGAGATCGACAAGCAGCCGCTGATCGACGCGATGAAGCCGGTCTATGACAAGTATCTGTCAACGCCGGCGCTGAAGGACCTCGCCGCCCGCATCCAGGCGACGAAATAATGGAAGCCGGCGGACCGGGCGCGGCGCGGACTTCCGCGCCGCCGTCGAGGGAGGGTGGCTTGAAGGCGTTCTGGCTGGGCACCGAACGGCTGTTGGCACAGCTGTCGAGGCTCGCACTCTGGGTCAGCGGCGCCGGACTGACCCTGATGACGGTGATCATCTTCTGGCAGGTCTTCTCGCGTTATGTCCTGAACAGTTCGCCAAGCTGGACCGAATCCTCAGCGGTGCTGTTGATGGGCTGGTTCATCTTCCTCGGCGCCGCTGTCGGCGTTCGCGAGCGCACGCATCTAGGCTTCGACGTGCTGCTCTATTTCCTGCCACCTTCGGCCAAGGCGGTGCTGCGCAGCATTTCGGACGTCGTCGTGCTCGCATTCGGCTTCGGCATGATCGTCTATGGTGTCCAGCTCGCCAGGCTGACCTGGAACACGGTCATGCCGTCGCTCGATCTCCCGGGTGGCGTCAGCTTCCTGCCGGTCGTCCTGGGCGGCGCACTTGTCTGCCTGTTCTCCCTGGAGCGGCTGGCCGGGCGCTTTGCCGGCCTGCCCGTCGATGCCGACCAATACGCCACAGGCGAGGAGGATCTCTAGATGGCCCTGACAGTCCTGTTCGGCACCTTCGTCTTCCTGCTCGTCATCGGCACGCCGATCGCGTTCTGCCTCGGTGTCGCCAGCTTCGCCACCGTGCTGGTGCTGGGCCTGCCGCCGCTGGTGGTGTTCCAGCGCCTCAACTCGGGGGTCAGCGTGTTTTCGCTGATGGCGATCCCGTTCTTCATCTTCGCCGGCGACCTGATGGTGCGTGGCGGCATCGCCGCCAGGCTGGTGGCGCTAGCCGGTTCGCTGGTCGGCCATTTGCGTGGCGGCCTGGGCCAGGTCAACATCGCCGCCTCGACCATGTTCGGCGGCATTTCCGGCTCGGCGGTGGCCGATGCATCGGCGGTCGGCGGGCTGATGATCCCGCAGATGAAGGCGCGCGGCTACGGCATCGACTATGCCGTCAACATCACCTCGGTCGGCGCCATCATCGCGCTGCTGATTCCGCCCTCGCACAACATGATCATCTATTCGATTTCGGCCGGCGGCCGGATCTCGATCGCCGACCTGTTCACCGCGGGCGTCATACCTGGCCTGCTGCTGGCACTGTCGCTGATGGTCACCGCCTATTGGGTCGCGAGCCGCCGCGGCTACCCGACCGAGCCGTTCGCCGGCTTCGGCCGAGCCCTGCAATTGCTCGTCGCCGCCATTCCCGGCCTCGTCCTGATCGGCATCATCTTCGGCGGCGTGCGCTCCGGCATCTTCACCGCCACGGAAAGTTCCTGCATCGCCATCGTCTACGCCTTCCTGGTGACGCTCATCATCTACCGCTCGATGAGCTGGAACGACTTCGTCGCCGCCACCAGCGCCGCGGTGCGCACCACGGCGATGGTGCTGATGATCATCGGCTGCGCCGCGGCCTTCGGCTGGCTGCTCGCCTATCTCAGGGTGCCGGCGGCGCTGGTCGCCTTCCTGCAGTCGGTGTCCGACAACAAGCTGGTCATCCTGCTGCTGATCAATGTGGTGCTCCTTATCCTCGGCACGTTCATGGACATGTCGCCGCTCATCATCATCACCACGCCGATCTTCCTGCCGGTTGTCATGGCCTATGGCGTCGACCCCGTGCATTTCGGCGTCATCCTGATCCTCAATCTCGGCATTGGCCTGTGCACGCCACCGGTCGGCGCGGTGCTGTTCGTCAGTTGCGCCATCGGCCGCATTCCGATCTGGACGGCGATGCGCTCGATCTGGCCCTTCTACGGGGCGGCCTTCGCCGTGTTGATGCTGGTCACCTACATTCCGGAAATCTCATTGTGGCTGCCCAGTCTTTTCCACTAGGGGGGGGCCTTTTCCACTAGGGGGGCCTTTTCCACTAGGGGCCTTTTCCACCAACGGGTCCGTTCCATTAGGAGGTCACGTGTCCGATACCGTCGCCGACCTCAGGGTCGAAAGAAGACCAAAACTGTCAGAGACCGTCATCGCGGCGATCCGCAAGCAGTTGCAGGCGGGGGAGATCCTGCCCGGCCACAAATTGCCGACCGAAGGGCAGCTGACCGAGACCTTCGGCGTCAGCCGCACGGTCATCCGCGAGGCTCTGGCCAAGCTTGCCGCCGATGGCCTTGTCGAGCCGCGCCAGGGCGCCGGCGTCTTCGTCACCGAGCATATCTCGACGATGTTCGGGGCGCTCGCCGCCGACATGGGAGCCAAGGATTCCATCGCCCTCAACGTGCTTGAGGTGCGCCTGGCGATCGAAATCGAATCGGCCGGGCTTGCCGCCATTCGCCGCAACGCCGCACAGGAGGCGGCGATCCAGGAGGCCTTCTTCGAGTTCGAGCGGCTGCTGCTCGCCAGCGAGCCGACCGGGCCGGCCGACCTTGCCTTCCACCGCGCCATCGCCAGCGCCACCAACAATCCGTTCTATGTCGAGATGCTCGACGTGCTCGGCCGGCGCGCCATTCCGTGCGACGTGACCTCGCCCTGGTCGACCGAACTGGCGCAGTCCGACTCTTACCAGCGCGGGCTGCAGCGCGAGCATCTGGTGATCCTGAACGCAATCACCTCAGGCGACGCCGAAGCCGCGCGCGAGGCGATGCGCAAGCACCTCACCGCCAGCCAGCAGCGCTACCGCGAGCGCCTGCACGCCAGGCAGGCTTTTTATGCCGATACGGTCAGGGCCGCCGGCGAATAACCCATTGCAAGTCAGGACATCCATGAGCCAGAGCCATACCGACTTCACTTCGCGTTTCGCCATCGATCCGGCCGCCGCCGCGACGATGGGAACCGATGAATTGCGCCACAATTTCCATATTGAAGACCTGTTCCGGCCTGGCCGGGTCAGCCTGACCTACACCCATTACGACCGCATGATCGTCGGCGGCGCCGTGCCGGTGGTGGCGCCGCTGCCGCTGGAAGCGATCAAGCCGACCGGGACGAAAAACTTTCTCGACCGCCGCGAGCTGATCGTCGTCAACATCGGCGGTGCCGGCAGCGTGAAAGCAGGCGGCCAATCCTTCGAATTGCAAACGCGCGACATGCTTTATCTCGGCATGGGCAGCAACGACGTGTCGTTCGCCTCTGCCGACAAGGACGCTCCGGCGAAATTCTATCTGCTCAGCGCGCCGGCGCACCAGGCCCATCCCAGCCGGCTGATCCGCCTCGGCGACGCCAAGCGCCTCGATCTCGGCAGCAAGGAGGCCTGCAACGAACGCTCGATCTTCCAGTTCATCCATGCCGAGGGAACAAAGACCTGCCAGCTCGTCGTCGGCATGACGCAGCTGGCGCCGGGCTCGATCTGGAACACCATGCCGTGCCATGTGCATGACCGGCGCATGGAGGCGTATCTCTATTTTGATCTGCCGGAGACGGCGCGGGTCTTCCACTTCATGGGCGAGCCGGACGAGACACGCCACATCGTCATGCGCAACGAGGAGGCGGTGCTGTCGCCGGGCTGGTCGATCCACTCGGGCGCCGGAACCTCCAACTACGCCTTCATCTGGGCGATGGCCGGCGACAATGTCGACTATACCGACGTCGACCTGGTGGCGATGGACGATTTGCGGTGAGCGATTCCGCCTTCAGCCTGGCCGGCAAGCGTATCGCGGTCACCGGCGCCAACACCGGCATCGGCCAGGGCATCGCCATCTCGATTGCCCGTGCCGGCGGCGCGGTGGTCGGTGTCGGCCGCTCGTCGATAGATGATACGGCAGCCAGGATCTCCGCCCTTGGCGGACAGTTCGAAGCTGTGAAGGCGGATCTCGCCGACACGGCCGCGGCCGGGCCGTTGCTCGACCGGGTCTGGGAAGAAAACGGGCCGCTCGACGGGCTGGTCAATAATGCCGGTATCATCCGGCGCGCCGACGCCGTCGATCTGAGCGAAAGCGATTGGGACGACGTCATGGACGTCAATTTGAAGACAGCCTTCCTGCTTTGCCAGTCCTTTGCCCGGCGTGTCCTTGCCAACGGGCGCCGGGGCAGGATCGTCAACATCGCCTCGGTGCTGAGTTTCCAGGGCGGCATCCGCGTCGCGTCCTACACGGCCTCGAAGCATGGCGTGCTCGGCATCACCCGGCTGCTTGCCTGCGAGTGGGCATCGAAGGGCATCAACGTCAACGCCATCGCGCCGGGCTATATCGAGACCAACAACACGCAAGCGCTGCGCGCCGACGCCGACCGCAGCGCCGCCATACTGGGACGCATCCCGGCCGGCCGCTGGGGCGAACCGGGAGACATCGGCGACGCCGCCGTCTTCCTGCTGGCACCGGCGTCGAGCTACATGCATGGCGCGGTGGTGGCGGTGGATGGCGGCTGGCTCGCGCGATAGCCAAGGAGACAACGATGACCAAGCCGAAGATTTTCGCCCATGCCGGCGAAGCTGCGTGGACGCCGACGCCGGACGGCAACAGGCGGCGCGTTCTGCTCCATACCGACGAGCTGATGTTGGTTGAGTTCGGCTTCGACAAAGGCGGCATCGGCGCCCTGCATTCGCACCCGCATGTCCAGGCAAGCTATGTCGCCGAAGGTCGCTTCGAGGTGACGATAGATGGCCAAACCGAGATCGTCGACGTCGGTGGCAGTTTCATCGTGCCATCCGGTCTGATGCACGGCGTCAAGGCACTGGAAGCAGGGCGGCTGGTCGACAGCTTCACGCCGCACAGGGCCGATTTCCTCGCCTGATCGAGCGGAATCAATACGTGCCAAAGGCGCCCGCGCCGCTTTGCTCCAGCCCATCTCGCAAAGGAAAAGCCCGCACCCCTCCGGAGAGGCGCGGGCCCGCCATTGATGGAAGTGGCCGGTGAATCGTCACTTCTTACTCGGATCTTCCGCCGGGTTGACGTAGGTGATCGCGAAGGGCCCCTCGCCATGAACCTGGACAATCGTATCGCTCGTCGTCCAAGCGAAGTGGTTCATTCCAGCCGGGGCAACGCCGAAACCGCCAGCCGTCAGTTCGATGCCGTTCGCCTCATCGAGCCTGTCACCCATTCCGATATGAAAGTTGCCGGAAATCACCGTCACATATTCCGAGGTAGGGTGGTTGTGCGCGGGAATTTTGTAGCCTGCGGGCATCTTCAGCCGCAGCACATAGATGCCGTCCTTTGACGGATCGCCGGCAACAACCGCGAACTGTGCGCCAGCTGGAAGGACGGCAGGAGCAGGACCCCATTTGATGCCGTCGGCATTCATAGGCATATCATCAGCAAGCAGGGGCGCTGTTCCAGCCAGCAGAAGTGCAAGTGTGCAGGCTAATTTCAACATCCTGGTGTCTCCATTGGTTTGCAGAAAGTCTTTTTTGCCAAGCTGGAGGTTGATAAGATCGCGCATCGGGTGATGCGGGATTAATCTGTCGAGCTGCAGCGTTCTGGAGGTGTAGCCGCCAGACTTCAGGTTCAGCAATGACTGCAACATCGGATTTACATACAGGGACGCCGGACCATGGGCCGGATCTGCTGTCGGAAATGCTGAAAGCCGTAAGGCTGACCGGCTCCGTCTTTCTGAACGCCTGCTTCAGCGCGCCGTTCGGCGTCGTGGCCCCGAAATACTATGACCCGGTCAGCCCCATGGCCTGCCTGCGCCACATAAGCATTTTCCATTTCATCGTAGCGGGCAACTGCACTTTCGAGGCCGCAAATGGCGAGCGGCGAGAAGTCACTGCTGGCGATCTGCTGTTCCTGCCATTCGCTGGCCATCACAGGTTTTGGAAGGGTGAGCCGCTGGTGATGGCTGCGGCCGGAGAAATTGTGCAGCCTGGCCGGATCGAAGGAATGTGGACCGTCAACTACGGCGGCGGCGGTGACGAATTGCGCATGATCTGCGGCTTCCTCGAGTCTTCGGAATTCCTGTTCGCGCCGGTGTTCCGCACACTTCCGGCGCTCATCGTAGAGAAGGTGTCGGAGAACAAGGTAGGCGCCCTGATCGCTTCGACGGTGCGGGAAATCGATTTGCATGTCGAGGCGGCGGCGCCGGGTTCACAGGCGATGCTTGGAAGACTCATGGAGCTTCTGTTCGTCGAACTGCTGAGGCGCCATGTTGCCCGGCTTCCACCCGGCTCAAAGGGTTGGTTCGCCGCGCTGAACGATCCGATTGTCGGGAGGACGTTGCAGCTTCTCCACGCCGATCCAGCGCGCCATTGGACCGTCGGTCAGATTGCCGACAAGGTTGGCTCATCGCGCACGATCGTTGCGGAGCGGTTCAACGCGCTGCTCGGCCGCCCGCCGATCGAATACCTGACGGGTTGGAGGATTCAACTGGCTGGCGAGCGCCTGCGTTTCGGCCATGAAAGTCTCGCAAGTATCGCTGCCGGCGTGGGGTATCAATCCGAGGCCGCATTCAGTCGCGCCTTCAAACGCGTCACCGGGATCACACCAGGAAAATGGCGAGAACGGACCGGCCGCCGTGCGGGTCTTGCCTTAGAATCCGCTTCGCCTTAGGCCGTTTCGAGGCGATCATCGATGGCAGGACAGAAATCCTCGAGACCGCCAGCGGCGGAAGCGGGCCGGCTTGGCGACGGTTTTTCAAAAATGAAAACCCGCGCCCCAAGGAGCGCGGGTTTGTTGCCTGGGCGCTTGTGGCGCCGCGGTACTCAAGACATCACCGCAGGATTGGGAACCTGCCGAATGATGGTGAATATAAACTTAATGCGCGGAGATCACGGCGTTTGATCAGGTGATCCGCCGAAGCAGGGCGAAAAGTCGTTCGAACGTCTTGCCGTAGGGCGGGCGCAGCAGGGCGCCCGCGCTCAGGCGCGACTGCAGGAAGACCGGTTTCTCCTTGCTGAAGGTGCGGAAACCCCATTGCCCGTGATAAGCACCCATGCCGCTGGCGCCGACACCGCCGAAGGGCTGGTTCTCCTGCACCAGATGCAGCATGCAGTCGTTGATGGTGACACCACCGGCGACGGTCTCGCGCAGGATGCGCTGGCGGTTGCCGCTGTCGCGCCCGAACCAGTAGAGCGCCAACGGGCGGTCGGCCCGGTTCACGTGGTCGATCGCCTCGTCGATGGTGGCGTATTCGACGATCGGCAGCACCGGCCCGAAAATCTCCTCGCGCATCAGCCGCAGGTCCGGGCTGGCGTTGCTGACCAGTGTCGGCAGAAGCTTGCGGCTGGTGCCGAGATCTTCGCCGGCCGGGTTGATTTCGGTGACATCGGCGCCGGCATCGCGGGCCTCGGCGATCATGTCGCGCAGGCGCTGGTAATGCCGGTCGCTGATGATGGCGGTGTAGTCGGGGTTGTCGCGCAAAGAGGGGTAGAGCCGCGCGATCGCCGTTGCGAGCCTGGCGGCGACCGTGCCCGCCTGTCCCCTGGGCACCAGCAGATAGTCCGGCGCGATGCAGGTCTGTCCGGCATTCAAAAGCTTGCCGTAGGCGATGCTGGACGCCGCAGCGTCGAGGTCGCAGGACGGATCGAAGATCGCCGGCGACTTGCCGCCGAGTTCGAGCGTGACCGGGGTCAGGTTGGCGGCGGCCGCGATCGCCACCTGCCGGCCGACCGCGGTCGAGCCGGTGAACAGCAGATGATCGAACGGCATCGACACGAATGCCTTGCCCATTTCGGCATCGCCGGTGATGACGCTGAGCTCATCGGGTGCGAAATGCTCGCCGGCGAGTTTGGCGAGCAGCTCCGAGAAAGCAGGTGTCAGTTCGGACGGCTTGACCAGCACGCGGTTGCCGGCGGCAAGGGCTGCGGTCACTGGCGCGACGGCAAGTTGAAAAGGATAATTCCAGGGCGAGACGATGCCGACGACACCGAGCGGCTGCGCAACGAGGCGGTTCTTGCCCGGCAGGAACGGCAAGGTGGTGGCGACACGGCGCTCCCGCATCCAGCCTTTCAGGTGGGACAGGGCGTGGCGGATACCGGCACGCACGACAAACAGTTCGGCAAGGCGCGTCTCATGCGTCGAGCGGCCGCCAAAGTCGATGTCGATCGCCGCGCAGATGTCGGCCTCATGCCGCTCGGTCAGCGCCAGCAGGCGTTTCAGGCGGTCCTCGCGGACGTCGATGTCGGGAAAGGGCTGCTTCTCGAAGGCGGCACGCTGCAGCTGGAACCGCTCGCCGAGGATGTCCTGTCTCACCTGCAGCATCGTGCCCTCCCTGGCTCGCCTGACCAAGCTTACATCCTAGCGCGTGAAGGAATCCAGCGGGGTGCAGGTGTCGCAGGGGAAGGTGTTCGTGACTGATCGTTGCTGGGGACAACCCTGAAGCTCTTGCGTGCAGATACAATCTAATGCATCCTATGCGAGAACAAGCGAGGTTACCATGAGCTGCAGATGAGTCGTTTGGACGACGCCTCAGTCGATATGCTGCATGGGCGCGCAACGGACAAAGATTGCGGACAGACCAGGGGGCGGATATGAACGCAAAACATCACATGCTGGCGGTGGCCGTCATTTTCTTTGTGACGGGTGCGATCGGGATTATCTCCTCAATCGCTCTGCTGATGTTTGGGCAGTCACCGAATATCGTCAGCGCCATCTCGAGTGTGGCCTATGTCATCGGCGCGTACTACTTCCTGAAGGGATCGCGACCCGCGAAAATTTTCCTTGCAGCGATGGCTGGCCTCGCGACCCTGCTCGAGGGAGTGCTTGGAATAGCTGTCGTCGCCTATGGCCAAATGGCGTTCGGGCTGCTTATTCTGCTGCTGGCGGCACTCACCGCTTATTGCTTCTACATGCTGCAGTTCTCGAAAGCCCTCAATGCCGAGTTCGATCGCCGATCCGAGGCTTATCGGTTGAAGAAGGAAAAGGCGGCTCGGCGCTTCTATGAAGAGCTGGAGCAAGGCGGCAGCCGGGAATGATGCCAGCGGCTGCGGGCGGCCTGCAAACTATCATCGCAAGGCAATTGTCGTTGCAGGCCTATGTGTGCGCGCGTTGCATGATAATGGTGCGCTCTTCGCCGTGGTAGCTGTCGCGCACGGCCCTGAAGCCCAGCCTGGCGTAGAAGGCTTCGGCCGTAAGGGACGAAGGGACGGTCAGCACTTTCACCCCGCCTTTTCGTGGGCCAGTTCGATCTCGGCCATCAGTCACCTGCCAACGCCTTGTCCCTGGACATCGGGACCGACGAACACAGTTCTGATCACCTCTCCATCGAGGCTGGCGGTTCCGACGATGCGGCTGGCGATCATGGCGACAAAGACGTCACGCTTGCCCATCAATTCCAGCACGGCGGACGGGCTGAAGCTCGGCTCCACTCGCGCGATGATCCCAGGCGAATAATCCCTGGCATTGCTCTCCCGCAAAGAGCGCAAGATCACCGCGCTGATGTCGGCGGCATCGCTTTCCCGGGCAACGCGAACCTTGCACGTCATGACGGCTTATGGCGGCTTTCCACGGACTGTCTCCGTCCCTTGTAAACAAGGCGAGGCCGGCTTCTCAGCCATGCGGTCTCGCGGGTTCCTGCGAAGGGGCGTTGTGGTTGCCTGACGGCTGCGCTACTCCAGGGCATCGAAAGGAGAGCATCTTGACCAGTTTCCACATCCTCTCCAATCCCCGAAAAATCGCTCCCCGCCCGGTGTCCGCCTGATGCCGGCACAGGCAGCGAGCATGCGGGCCGAGGATCCCAAGCGGCGTGTCCTGAAGGACGTGTTCGGCTTCGACGATTTCCGGCCCGGCCAGGCCGATGTCATGGACGCGCTGCTCGGCGGGCGCCATGTGCTGGCCGTCATGCCGACGGGGGCGGGCAAGTCGCTTTGCTACCAGGTGCCGGCGCTGGTCCTGGGCGGGCTCACCATCGTCGTTTCGCCGTTGGTTGCGCTGATGCAGGATCAGGTCGCCGCCTTGCGGCTGGCAGGCGTCGCCGCCGACACGATCAATTCCTCGCTCGACCGCGATGCCAATGTCGCGGCCTGGCGCCGCGTGGCTTCGGGCCAGACGCGGCTGCTCTACCTGGCGCCGGAGCGGCTGATGACCGAGCGCATGCTCGAGGCGCTCTCGCGGCTCGATGTCAGCCTGATCGCGATCGACGAGGCGCATTGCATTTCGCAATGGGGCCCGGCGTTCCGGCGCGAATATGAGGATTTGTCGCGGCTGCGCGGCATTTTTGCGAAAGTGCCGATCATCGCCGTGACGGCGACCGCGGATGAGAGCACGCGCACCGACATCGCCGTCCGGCTGTTCGCCGAGCGTGTCGAAACGCTGGTACTGGGTTTCGACCGGCCCAACATCAAGCTCGCCATCGCGGCCAAGCAGGACAGCAAGCGCCAGCTGCTCAACTTCATCGAGCGGCATCCCGGCCGCAGCGGCATCGTCTATTGCCTGTCGCGCAAGAAGACGGAGGAAATGGCGGCTTTCCTGGAGAAGAACGGCGTCACCGCGCTCGCCTATCATGCCGGCATGAGCAAGGATGCGCGCGAAGCGAACCAAAACGCCTTCATGACGCTCTCGGGTGTCGTCATGGTGGCGACCATCGCCTTCGGCATGGGCATCGACAAGCCCGATGTCGCCTATGTCTTCCACACCGATATGCCGGGCAGCCTCGAAGCCTATTATCAGGAGATCGGCCGCGCCGGCCGCGACGGGCGGGAGGCCGAGGCGCATATGCTGTTCGGCCTTGGCGACATCCGCATGCGCCGGCTGTTCATCGACGACGAGGATGCGTCGCCCGAGCACAAGAGGCGCTCGCATCGCCGGCTCGACACGCTGATCGGCTATTGCGAGACGGCGCAATGCCGCCGCCAGGTGCTGCTCGGCTATTTCGGCGAGGAAGCCCAGCCTTGCGGCAATTGCGACAATTGCCTCGACCAGGTGCCGCGCGCCGATGGCGCCGCCGAGGCGCGCATCATCCTGGCCGCGGTCGCGCAGAGCGGCGAACGCTTCGGCGCCGCCCATGTCATCGACATCCTGACCGGACATGAAACCGAGAAGGTGCTGGCCAGGGGTCATGAGAGGCTTGCCAGCTTCGGCAGCGGCGTGGCGCACAAGAAGGATTTCTGGATGTCGCTGATCCGCCAGCTTGTCGCTGGCGGTTTCCTGGAACCGGACCCGAGCGGCCATGGCGGCCTCGCCATCGCCGAGAAGGGTCATGCGCTCGGCCGGGGCGAGGTGGCGTTCCACTACCGCGTCGAGGTGCGCGTCCGAGCCTTGCGCAAGATGCGAGCGGCCGAGGGTTCGGGAGCCGAAGGCCTCGATGCTTCGTTGCTTGCCACGCTCAAATCCGTGCGGCTGCGATTGGCGAAGGAACGCCAGGTGCCGGCCTATGTGGTGTTTTCCGATCGCACGCTGATCGACATGGCCGAACGTTGCCCGCGCGATCTCCACGCCTTCGCCGAAGTGAATGGCGTGGGGGCGGCGAAGCTCAAGGAGTTCGGCCAGGCTTTTCTCGCGGCAATCGCGGCGCACCAGTCCGATGGGTCGGCCTGAGGACCTTACCATGCCGGCATTACATCTATGCCGACAGGCCGCCATCGCCGTGAGTCTAGCAAATCGATCACGCCGAACTGGAAGGTCTGACAACCCCGGCGATGCGGATAGCGACTGCATCAAGTCCGCCCTCGTAAATTCTCGTCAGGACGTGTTCGGCAGCTTCGGCCCTTTGGGCAGTGCACCCGAGAAGGTCGCCACCGCCTGACCGTGCCGCCCGATTGGCGGCGCAATCCCAACCCTCCACGAACCGTCGCATTCAATGTGACAGTAGAATCTGTGCGGGCGATTTTCCATGCAAGCTATACCCCCAGCTTGGCCTTTAGGATCTAATCCATGAAGGTCGTTAATGGGGCGGTGGCCGGCAACGCGTCGCAGACAGCCGGCGGACTGGAGAAAGGCGGCCGGTGCCAAGGGGTGGGAGCCATGGGGTTTTGGCGCCGGCCAAGCGGACAATCAGATCCTCCGCGCCTGCAGACATGACGGATTCAAAGAGCGAGCGTTATGGCGTGATCACGGACTGCTCGCTGGCAGAGCCAGGACCAACAAAAGCAGGACGGCGGTCGAGAGGGCAAGCGGCGGTGTCGATGGTTATCGCTTGCAGCCACAATATTCACTTGCGCTAATATAAAAGTGACGTAACGTCATGCCCCAGCATCTTGGGGATGCGCAACCATGGGGAAGTACGATGCGAGTGCCTATATTTTGCGTTGCGATTGTAATCGCTGCGACTGGTGTCGCTGTGGCCAAGGAGAAAAAGGTGGTGGTCAGTGACGCCGCGGCCCTGTGCTCTGCCAAGCATTCGGCCAAGAAGCCGGTGCCGGAGCTGGACTGCAGTTTGACTGGTACGGCCAAATTGCCGGATGCAGCAACGCCGGAAAAACCGCGCCTCGGATACGAGACCAATCCCTGGATTGTCGTCGGATTTTAGTGCGGGATTGATCGAGCGACGGCAGCAAATCCGCGTCAGTGACAAGCGCCACGCCATTTTGCGTGATCGCCAGGCAAGCGGCGACTATGTGAAATCGGTTACGGAAGACCGGTACCGGGCACTCTACACAGCCGCATGGAGAACATGCCGCTCGTGACGGTCGCCTTCGTATCAGTGCTCGGCATGGCGGTTCCAGGGCCGGATGTCGTGCTGGCCATCACCAACGGCTCACGTTACGGCGTCAGGAACGCCTTCATTGCCATGGCCGGCGTGGTGCTTTCCGACTTCGTCCTCATCTGCATGGTTGGGCTCGGCTTCGGCGCGCTTCTTCTGGCGTCGGAACTCTATCTCTCCGCGCTCAGGATGGTTGGCGCCGGGTACCTGCTTTTCGTCGCGGTCCGCACGCTCCGCCTCACCGGCGCGTCCCGACCTGCAATCGATCCCGCCATTCTCCAAAAGACCCAGTCGACCAAGGCCCTCATTCTGCGTTGCTTCGTGGTGGCGGTCACGAACCCCGAGGCCTGGCTGTTTTTCCCCGCCATCCTGCCACCCTTTGTCGACATCAATGAGCCGATTGCGATGCAATATGCCGTTCTGGCCATCATCATCGCAGTGGCGGATGTCTTGGTGCTGATGCTCTACGCGACCCTTGGCTCGCGGGCGGTCAAGCTCCTGGCCGGCCCCAACGCCGTGTGGATCGATCGATTCTATGGTCTTGCCTTGCTCGTTCTTTCGAGCGTTCTCATCCTGCAGGCCTTGGGTCATCTTTGAGGTGGCTCCGAGGCGACGCTGTGGAATGGCGGAGAGGGAGACCGCCAAACCCCTGTTCACCACTGACTTCGTTTGTTCAATATGTTCCGTCTTTTCAAGATGTTCGACGGCATCCGTGTCTTCCATTGTTCGCCAGAGTTCGCTAGCATCCCCAACTTGAGTTGGGGATAAAGTTAGGGACCGGCAATGGCGCGACCGCTAAATAAGCTGACTGATACCGAATGCAAGGCTGTGTCGAAGCCTGGCCGACACGGCGACGGCGGCGGCCTTTATCTCGATGTGAAATCGACTGGCGCAAAGTCGTGGGTGTATCTCTGGACGACAAACATAGTGAAGGACGGGAAGTCCGCGCGACGATTTAAGGAAATGGGGCTCGGCGCTTATCCGGCGGTCAAACTCGCTACGGCGCGCAAGCTCGCGGCCGAACATCGAGAGGCGGTTGCCCATGGCCGCGACCCGATCGCCGAACGCCGGAAGGAAACGGAGCCCACGTTCGGCGAGTGCGTCGAAAAGTTCCTAGGCTCGATGGAAAGCCAGTGGCGCAATACGAAACACCGCGCCCAGTGGCGAATGACATTGACCGAGTATGCAGCGTCGATCGCAGACATGAAGGTTTCAACGATCACAACCGATGACGTGTTGAAGGCTCTCAATCCCATATGGCAATCGAAGCCGGAGACGGCGAGCCGCCTTCGCGGCCGGATTGAGCGCGTACTCACCTTTGCAAAGGGCAAGGGATGGCGATCCGGAGAAAACCCGGCCACGTGGCGCGGCCACTTGGACGGCGTCCTGCCGGTCCGTAACAAGCTCACGCGTGGCCATCATAAGGCGATGCGTTATGTCGATGTTCCCCACTTCGTACAGCGGTTGCGGGGTCTCGACGCCATGTCCGCGAGGGCTTTGGAGTTTCTCATCCTTACAGCTGCGCGCTCGGGCGAAGTACTGGAAGCCACATGGAACGAGTTTAGTCTCGAAGCTGGTCTTTGGATCGTCCCGGCCGACCGCATGAAGGCAGGAAAGGAACACCGCGTACCCCTGTCGAAGCCCGCGCTCGCAATTGTGAAGGCGCTCAAGGAAGTGCGCATTTCAGACTACGTTTTCCCCGGCCATATCAAAGACAGGCCGCTTTCCAACATGGCATTCGCCAAACTTATGGAGCGGATGAAAGTCGATGACGTGACGCCGCACGGTTTCCGCTCCGCCTTTCGCGACTGGGTCGGCGATGCGACAGCCTTCCCTCGCGACGTTGCGGAACAGGCGTTGGCCCACCGGGTTGGTGACGCCACGGAGCGGGCCTACCGGCGGGGCGATGCGCTCGAAAAGCGTCGAAAGCTCATGGATGCATGGGCCAGTTACTGCACCGTGGTTCGGAGCGGGAACGTCGTGAAGTTAGAGAGCAAGAAGAGCGCATGATCCAGGTGTTCGAAGGGAATTGCGGCGGCCGGATGGATATCCTCAATACAGAGGAACAAGTGCAAGCCGCTATCGCGCGGCGCCGGGCGAACGTGCGCGCCGCATGTGAGATCGTCATCGAAGAGAATGATCCAGGCGATTTGCGTGCTGTCGAGGGCGCGAAGGCTACCCTTGCTGAACTCGATCGGACCGAGGGTCGATCGGCAAGATGACAAGATGCTTCCGAAACCAAGCGTTTACTCGCTTTCCGGCCGTCAATATTTTTGTCCACAGACATGACTATTCGCTGGAGCGGAAATCCTACGTGTATGAAATTCAACCGATTTTTCTAGTAGAATGGCCTATATATAGCCCAGCACATCTAGCAAATGTCCCTGACAAAATATTTTGTTCCCGAACAGAAATAGAACCAACCTTTTTGTCGTGATGTACCCCGATATACTGTGACGGTGATTTGCGGACGATCGTGCACGAAGGCGCGATTCCCGCTTCAACGACGCAATCTTGATGGGGTAAAACGTGAACTTATTCGAAGCCTATGCAGACCGTGCCGTGCTAACCGTCCAGGAGGCGGCACGATGGGGCGGTGTTTGCCGGACCAAGCTGTACGGAGAGATCAGCTCTGGCCGCCTTCGTCCGACGAAGATCGGGCGGAAGACTGTCTTCCGGAAGGAAGACCTGTTGATGTGGCGCGATGGCCTGCCGCGTGGGGGCAGTCATGCAGCCTGATAAGTCACAGATCACCGAAGTTGCTCTCGCCTCGATCGTTGCGGTGAAGAATGGCCGTCGCGAGGAAAGCGAAAATTATCCGGCCGTTGTTGCAAAGCTCAATTCCGGCTGGCGTGTCATTGAGTGCAGGGACGGCATCCAATGGATTTTGCAGCGGCTAGCGGGAAAGAGGCATGGACAGCCGCGATGGGAGGGGCGGAGCTATTGCCGGAGCCGCCAAGCGCTCTTGCGCTTCGTCCATAGCTGCTGCGGTCCAGTCGATGTCGCCGGGCTCGCTTTGGTCGAGACCTTACCCGACTGGGCCGGCGGACAGGCATGAAGAGATGCTATCTAGATCCCATGGCAGCCTAGCATGGGACGTTCCAACCACATTGACGGGCTATTTGCCAGGATTGGACAGCGCGACTTCCGGGGGCAGGCGTTCCAAAGCCTTTCGCTGCTCGCGGTAAAGGCTTTCTTCGAGCTGGACATTAGCTACTGGGAAAGCGGCCGCATCAACCCAGTCGCGATCCCCTGCCGGCAACTCGCGGATCGACTTGGGTGCAAGAGGCAGGCCGCCGCGACCGCGCTACGAGAGTTGGTTGAACTCGGCTTCCTCGCAATTGACCGGCCTGGCACGCTTAAAGGCTCAAAGAGCACGCGTNTACGAGAGTTGGTTGAACTCGGCTTCCTCGCAATTGACCGGCCTGGCACGCTTAAAGGCTCAAAGAGCACGCGTTGCAGTGTGTATAGGCGGACATGGCAAGCCACAAATGATGGGCGGAAACCATCGTTTGATTTCAGGCGTCGGGCCCAAAATTTCAATCAGACCGACGGCTCAACGTCCGTGGGGACGGACAACACGTCCGCCCTGCCGGACAAAACGTCCAATCTCGCGGACGTTTGAGCGACCGGGCCAGTAACCCGGCAGCCAGAAATCTTAAAGGAAGCCAAGGGGTTGTCGAAGACGCGGAAAAATCGGTCTCGGCGGCGCAGACACACGTAATTCTAACTGTTTAAATGTATGTACTACCTAACGGATGGCGGCGGGGACGCAGCCTACTAGCGGATCATTGGGAGGAGATTTCGCGTCAGCGACCGCGCGGTATCATGAGGCCCGCGTCTACCAGAACTTCGGCCCAAGTTCCGTGAACTGGCGCGCGAGATCGGCACCGTCGATTCCGAAGAGCCTTTGAACGCGGCGATTAGGAAAGTGGCAAAGACGCCGCCGCTGAAGGATCACAAGCCAGAAAAGAAAGGCGGCGGGAAGTCGAAACCGCCCGCCGCCCCCTAGACTACGAGTTCAGCCGACGAAGGGCTTCGGCGCGACTACCGGGGTGGAGTTTCCCGGTGTTGACTTCCGAGATGCGGCCACCGTTGGTGTCGTATCGAGCCGCGATGCGGCTCTGCTTCTCACCGTTAATCAGCTCAATCTGAACTGCAACAGCGTCGTCAAACGTGAGCCTGTAGCAAGGCTCGTCTGCTTTGATAGCCATGATGGCTATTCCTTTCGAAATAGCCGGCAAGGGCTTGACTTGCGCCACGAACGCGACAATTGTCCCGTCGTGGTCCACAAATTTCCGCCCTCACCGGCGGTTACATCCAAGGCCGGTTCAGTCTGATCACTGAACCGGTCTTATCTATTTGCGACGACGAATCGCCCCAAATAAACAGGTCAAGCTTCTGGGAGTGACGCAGCGGAGTCAACGCAGACTCGGCAGCTTCACATATGAATTCGTTCGGTTTTCGTTCTTTTCGGGGGTAAACGCCATTCCCCTACGGCTGGGTAGGGACTTCAGTCTCAATTGAGCAACCGCTAATATGCCTATAACTTAGGCAGTGCGGGGGACGATCCCAAAGAGCTATCCCGCAATGGCCGGTGCGGTTGCGCCCCAAAGCAAACCCCCAACCGCACCGGCCATTCTTTTGGGTCTACGGCTGGGTAGCGCCTGCCTCCGTACGTTTTCAGACCGAGCATCGACGGATGCAACCGCCCCCCTACCTTCGTGTTCTTACGCGGTAACTCGCGAGGGTTCTCTATGGATGATAGCGAGAAGAGGACGACCGGGCCGGAGATTGCACTGATCTCACGGCTGGTCAGAGAGGCCGGGATTACCGAAGGTCAAGCCCGCGAACTGATAGTGTTCCTAGGGAACAATTGGGCATCGCTGGTACGTGAAGCGAGGCTGTTGAGAAAATCGGCCCGCACATGGTAGCGCATAGCTGCGGCGTCTCTGACTTCCATACGGAGGCGGGCAAGTTCATCTAGCAAGGCACGCATAACGGCCCGCTGGTGCGCTAGGCTGGCACGTAGGGCACGCGCTAGCTCGATCTCGTTGAAGGCATCGGTAAGGGGAAATTTCATCCCCCATGTAGCATGTCTTTTTGCCTATGTCCTAATGGCCGGCCTGTCGAGGATCATATTCCTGTAATCTGGCCGGGTCTGTCAGATATGTAATCGCCCTGAATTTTAGGTTTTTAGTCTGTGCTATTTTTCGGCCCGCCCGCTCGCGTTTGCCATTCAGATCAATGTGTTATGCGAAGGCTGGGAGGGGCTGGAAAGGAGAGTTCCACGTGTAGTTCGGTCTGGGAATATAGTCCGATAGTCCTCATATCTTGTCGCCCCAGCACATTTGTGCGCGGCCACCGAACCGCCCTCCGCCACCGTGCGCCGATGGAGCTTCCGGAGTGCCGTGTTGGGGTTTAAGTTAGGGATTTGCCAAAACCCCCCAAAGATTGCGATGCGGAATCAATTAGATAGCGCAAATTGCTGGCGGAGAGGGAGGGATTCGAACCCCCGATGGGCTTGCACCCATGCCGCATTTCGAGTGCGGTGCATTCGACCACTCTGCCACCTCTCCGCGGTCATGGTCGGCCGTTGCCGGCGCGGCGCACTAGATAACGGCTGAACGGGCAGGTTACAAGGCCAAATCCGCGGGGAAATTCAGCTTGCCGTCCGGGTCCGGCCGGGATCGAGATCATCCGTCCCCGACAGGCGGTGCCAGCCGGTACGCCAGGGTCAGGGAAACGGGCCGTTTGCCTTGACTCGCGCTCAACCTTCGGTTAGGGACAGCGCGCAATCGGCGTGGAGGGTTCTTCCGCGCCGCTTGTTTTTTGAACCCGCAGACTGACAAAAAGACGGCCGAACCGCCAGAGGCGGTTCATCAAGGCCGACCGAACAGCGAAAGGCAAAAAATGTTCGCAGTCATCAAAACGGGCGGCAAGCAGTATCGCGTCGCCGCCAACGATCTCCTGAAGATCGAAAAAGTCGAAGCCAATGTCGGCGATATCGTCGAGATCGGCCACGTGCTCGCGCATGGCGAGGGCGAAAACGTCACGTTCGGCGCGCCGTTCGTCGATGGCGCTCTGGTCACGGCGGAAGTCGTCGAGCAGGGCAAGAACCGCACGGTCATCGCTTTCAAGAAGCGCCGCCGTCAGAATTCGCGCCGCAAGATCGGCCATCGCCAGCTTCTGACCACCGTGCGGATCTCCGAGATCCTGCTGGGTGGCGCAAAGCCGACGAAGACGGCAGCGGTGAAGGCGCCGAAGAAGGAAGCCAAGGCCGAACTGGCCTCCGAGGCCGAGGCCGCGCCGAAGGAAGCCAAGGCCAAGAAGGAAGCCGCTCCGAAGGACGAGGCGAAGGCCGAGACGGCCGCCGCGCCGCTGTTCAAGGCGCCGAAGGGCGAGCCGGACGATTTGACCGTGATCAAGGGCATCGGCCCGGTCGCCGCCAAGGATCTCGCCGAGCAGGGCATCATCACCTTCGCTCAGCTCGCCAAGCTGACCGAAAAGGACGTCGCCAAGATCGACGAGCACATGCCGTTCAGCGCCGACCAGATCAAGGACTGGCGCGAACAGGCCAAGGAATTGGCGAAGAAGTAATTTTTCCGGCGACTGGGTCGCCGGATCGGACTTGAAACGGAACGCGAACGCGTTCATAAGGCCTTTTAGGCGCCTTGCGGCGCAACGGAGTTAGTTAGATGGCACACAAGAAAGCTGGCGGCTCGTCGCGCAACGGTCGCGACTCGCATTCCAAGCGTCTGGGCGTGAAGAAGTTCGGCGGCGAAGCCGTCATCCCGGGCAACATCATCATTCGTCAACGCGGCACGACCTGGCATCCCGGCGTCAATGTCGGCATGGGCACGGACCATACCCTTTTTGCGCTCGAATCCGGCGCCGTGATGTTCAACAAGAAAGCCAACGGCCGAACCTACGTATCGGTCAACCCGATTACCAAAGCCGCGGAGTAGCCGGTTCCGCACTAGAACACCGGCGCCCATCTCGGGACCGGTGTCTGGCAAAACCAGGAAAAGGATCAGGGGAGATGGGTTTCCATCTCCCCTTTTTCTTGTGCCTGGAGGACTTCTAATGGTTGCCGAAGCGGAAGACACCGACGACGAAAGTTACGCGATAGACTGTCCGGTGCTGGTCACCGAGCGGCTGGTGATGCGGGCGCCCTGCGAAAGCGATGTCGCGCAACTGGTGGAACTTGCCGACAACCGCCATGTCGCCGAAATGCTGGCGCGCATGCCGCACCCCTATGGCGAGACCGAGGCACGCGCCTTCCTCGCCATGACCAAGTCGCGTCGCGCAGGCATCGTCTATGCCCTGACGCTGGCCGGCACCGACACCTTCGTCGGCTGCGCGGGCTTGAACACCACCGATCGCGGGCTGGAGCTCGGCTACTGGATCGGCGAGCCCTGCTGGAAGAGGGGCTATGCGACGGAAGCCGCCCACGCGCTGGTCGATCTCGCCTTCCAGAAGACCTCGATCCAGGTGCTGCATGCCTCGACACGGGTCATCAATCCGGCCTCGCGCAGGGTCATCCATAAATGCGGTTTCCAGTATGCCGGCCAGGGAATGTTGAACTCGATCGTCGCCGGCCAGGTGCCGGTCGAGCGCTATCGGCTGGATCGCAAGACCTGGATCAGCCTGCGGAACTGGGTGCATTTCTAGATGGGGCGATATTCAGGTGAGGCCGGCCTGCAAACGATGGTTTTCTGCGCTTCCGGTGCTCACGGACTTCATGTCCGCTCCGCTCCGGTTCTCGGAAACCATCGTTTTCGACTCGGCCTGACCTGAATCTCGCCCCATCTCGGCGCGTGCCGCAAACCAAAGGTTTTGAACGAAGCCTAAGTCAGCCCAGTTCGGCCCAGACGGGCAAATGGTCCGAGCCGACCGCTTGGCGGTCGACCCACAGGCGCTTCAGGGATCGGGCAAGCGAGGCGCTGGTGAAGATATAGTCGATGCGCTTGTGGCGGCTGGCATCCTCGGGCCGTTTGGGATCGACCCAGGTGGCGAGATCGGCCACATCGAGGCGCACAGCGGCATCGACGGCAAAGTCGGCGGTCAACGGCATGCCGAATTCATGGTCCGGGCGGCCGGCGAGTTCGATATATTCGGGCGAGCCGGCCAGCATGTTGAAATCGCCCATTCCGACAAAGGCTTCCGGATGCGGCAGTTCCGGCAGGCCGATCTCGGCGACGCCGGACAATGCTCCGCCTTCGAGCGCGTAGTTCAACAGGCGCTGGCGCAGGAACTGGATCTGGCTGGCGCGTTCGACCGGGCTGCGGTGATCGAGATGGATGGAATAGAAGCGGATGAAACCGAGCGGCGTCTCGATCAGCGCTTCCAGCGCGCCGCGCTGGAAGTTCATCATCTCGAAGCTGCGGCTGCGCGGCAGAAGCAGGTTGCGCGACAGATGAATGGGCGTCTTCGACAGCACCATGTTGCCGAGCTGGAAGGTCGTGGTGATGGCGCGTCCATCCTCGATGCGCGAACCGATATTGGCCTCGAAATTGCTGCCATAGACGGCAAAGTAGTCGGGCAGCGCCTCGCCGATCTCGGCGACCATGTCGCGGCCGCCGTTCCTCGGATTGTTGCGGGTAACCTCCTGCAGCGCAATGACGTCGGCGTCGCGCACGGCCTCGGCGATGCGCCCGACATCGTACTGCCCGTCGAGACCGACGCCGTACTGGATGTTGTAGGTTACAAGCTTCATTCCGCCATCTCCGGCCAACCCCATGCGGCCATTGTCACAAAACGGCCTCGCCCTTCGCCGCGCCTTGGTTTAGAGCAAGGCCTAAGGTTTAGAGCAATGCCGCAAGGCCAATAAAGAAACTGCGATCCATGAAATTTCTCGATCAAGCCAAGGTCTATGTCCGCTCCGGTGACGGGGGCGCCGGTTCGGTGTCGTTCCGGCGCGAAAAGTTCATCGAATTCGGCGGGCCGGACGGCGGCGATGGCGGTCGCGGCGGCGATGTCTGGCTGGAAGCGGTCGACGGGCTGAACACGCTGATCGACTATCGCTACCAGCAGCACTTCAAGGCCAAGACTGGTGTCCATGGCATGGGCCGCAACATGACCGGCGCCAAGGGCGCCGACGTCACGCTCAAGGTGCCGGCCGGAACGCAAGTGTTCGAGGAGGACAACGAGACGCTGATCTGCGACCTGACCGTCGTCGGCCAGCGCTTCCTGCTCGCCAAGGGCGGCAATGGCGGCTTCGGCAACCAGCATTTCAAAACCTCCACCAACCAGGCGCCGCGCCGCGCCAATCCCGGCCTGCCGGGCGAAGAGCTCAACATCTGGCTGCGGCTGAAGCTGATCGCCGATGCCGGCCTTGTCGGGCTGCCCAATGCGGGCAAGTCGACATTTCTGGCCGCCGTCACCGCGGCCAAGCCGAAGATCGCCGACTATCCATTCACGACGCTGCATCCCGGCCTCGGCGTCGCCCGCATCGACGCGCGCGAATTCGTCATCGCCGATATTCCCGGTCTCATCGAAGGCGCGCATGAAGGCGTCGGCATCGGCGACCGCTTCCTTGGCCATGTCGAGCGCACGCGCGTGCTGCTGCACCTGGTCTCGGCGCAGGAAGAAAATCCGGGCAAGGCCTACAAGACCGTGCGCGCCGAACTCGATGCCTATGGCCATGGCCTGATCGAGAAGGCCGAGATCCTGGCTCTTTCGCAGGTCGATACGCTTGATGCCGATGAGCGCAAGAAGAAGGTGGCCTCGCTGAAGCGCGCCGCCGGGCGCGCGCCGATGCTGTTGTCCGCCGTCACCGGCGAAGGTGTCGAGGCGGTGCAGCGCGCCCTGATGACGGTGATTGCCGAGGCTCGCGCGCAAGCTCTTCCCGTGGCCGAGACGCGCTGGGAAAAGTAAGGCATGCAGTCGCTCAGGAAATACCGGCGCATCACCGTCAAGATCGGCTCGGCGTTGCTCGTCGACCGCGCGGCGGGTCTGAAGCGCGACTGGCTGGCCTCGCTCGCCGACGATATCGCGGTGCTGGCCAATGGCGGTGCGGAAATCCTCGTCGTGTCCTCCGGCGCCATCGCGCTTGGCCGCACCATTCTTGGCCTCGGCAAGCGTGCGCTGAAGCTGGAGGAAAGCCAGGCCGCGGCCGCCGTCGGACAGATCGCGCTCGCCGGCGCCTGGTCGGATGCGCTCGGCAAGGGCGCCCTGAAGTCAGGCCAGATTCTCTTGACCCTTGGCGACACAGAGGAACGCCGGCGGTATCTCAACGCCAGGGCGACGATCTCGACATTGCTCAAGATGAAGGCGGTGCCGGTCATCAACGAGAACGACACGGTCGCCACCTCCGAAATCCGCTATGGCGACAATGACCGGCTGGCCGCGCGCGTCGCCACGATGATGGGCGCCGACCTCCTTGTGCTGCTCTCCGACATTGACGGGCTCTACACCGCGCCGCCGGCGCGCGACCCGCAAGCCAAGTTCATCCCCGTGGTCGACCGCATCACATCCGATATCGAAGCCATGGCGGGAGCCGCCGCTTCCGAACTGTCGCGCGGCGGCATGCGCACGAAGCTCGATGCCGGCAAGATCGCCACGGCCGCCGGCACGGCGATGATCATCACATCGGGGACGCGGCTGTCGCCGCTGATGGCGATCGAGCGTGGCGAACGCGCCACTTTCTTCCGGCCGAGCGCCAATCCGGTCAAGGGCTACAAGACCTGGATCGCCGGCCAACTCGAGCCGGCCGGCCGGCTGACGGTCGATGCCGGCGCCATCGGCGCGCTGTTGTCCGGCAAGTCCCTGCTGCCGGCCGGCGTCAAGCTGGTCAGCGGCAATTTCTCGCGGGGCGACACGGTGGCGATCCTGTCGCCCGAGGGCCGCGAGATCGCGCGCGGACTGGTTGCCTACGATGCCGCCGATGCCGTAAGGATCGCTGGCCTGAAGACAGCCGAGATCGAAACCATTCTCGGCTACGAAGCGCGTTCGGCGATGATCCACCGTGACGATTTGGTGGTCAATCACGCCGGAGGCGACATAAGCGGAGGATGAGCCATGCTGAAACTGCATGAAAAATCCGGGGACGACACCGTGGCGCTGATGGCCGATATCGGCCGCCGTGCCCGCGCTGCCGCCCGACCGCTGGCCATCACCACCACCGCCGCCAAGAATGCCGCCCTCCTCGCAATGGCCAAGGCGATCGTCGCCCGCGAGCAGGAGATTCTCGACGCAAACGCCATCGATGTCTCGAATGGCCATGAGTCCGGGCTTTCCGCTTCCTTCATGGACCGGCTGAAGCTCGATCCGGTGCGTATCCGTGCCATGGCCGAAGGGATTCGCGAGATCGCGGAACTCAAGGATCCCGTCGGCGACGTCATCGCCGCCTGGGAGCGGCCGAACGGCCTGCAGATCGAGCGCGTGCGTACGCCGCTCGGCGTCGTCGGCGTCATCTATGAGAGCCGCCCGAACGTGACGGCGGATGCCGGCGCGCTCTGCCTCAAGGCCGGCAATCCGGTGATCCTGCGCGGCGGCTCGGATTCACTCAATTCGTCTTCCGCCATCCACGCCTGCCTCGTCGAAGGCCTGAAGGCGGCCGGCCTGCCGGAAGATGCCATCCAGCTGGTGCCGACCACCGACCGCGCCGCTGTCGGCGAGATGCTGAAAGGGCTTGGCGGCACGCTCGACGTCATCATCCCGCGCGGCGGCAAAAGCCTTGTCGGGCGGGTGCAGAACGAGGCGCGCGTGCCGGTCTTTGCCCACCTCGAAGGCATCTGCCACCTCTATATCGACCGCTCGGCCGATCTCGACATGGCGGTCAGGATCGCCGTCAACGCCAAGATGCGGCGCACCGGCGTCTGCGGGGCCGCCGAGACATTGCTGGTCGACCGTGCCGTGGCGTCGACGCATCTGGTGCCGATCCTCGACGCGCTGCGCGCCGCCGGCTGCGAGATCCATGCCGATGGCGAAGTGCTGAAGCTGTTTTTCGACGCCAAGCCGACTGATGATGCCGACTGGGTGACGGAATATCTCGACGCCATCATCGCGGTGAAGCTGGTCGACGGCGTCAGCGGTGCGATCGACCATATCGAGACCTTCTCCTCGCATCACACGGAGGCGATCGTCGCCGAGGATGCCAAAGCGGTGGAGCGGTTCTTCAACGAGATCGATTCGGCGATCCTGCTGCACAATGCCTCGACGCAGTTCGCCGATGGCGGNATGGCGGCGAGTTCGGCATGGGCGCCGAGATCGGCATCGCCACCGGCAAGATGCATGCGCGCGGACCGGTCGGCGTCGAACAGCTGACATCGTTCAAATACCGCGTGCGCGGGTCGGGACAGGTGAGGCCGTGACGTTTTTTGCTGCTAGGGCGTGAAGCGTTGCGCCCAGGCACCCCCCTCTGTCCTGCCGGACATCTCCCCCGCAAGGGGGGAGATTGGCTGGCATTTCGGATTTCGCCAACCTTCAACGCTGCAAGATTTACCTCTTCGCCGAAATTGCTGATCTCCCCCCTTGCGGGGGAGATGCCCGGCAGGGCAGAGGGGGGTGCTTAGCGCGATGCTATCTCCTTCCCCACCCCCAGCACCCTCCGCCTACCTCAAAATGCCGCATGCCGAAAAAGGCCTGGCCGTCGGTCTGTTCGGCGGTTCGTTCAATCCGCCGCATGCCGGCCATGCGCTGGTCGCCGAGATCGCGCTGAGGCGCCTGGCGCTCGACCAGTTGTGGTGGATGGTGACGCCGGGCAATCCGCTGAAGAACACGCGCGAACTGGCGCCGCTGACCGAGCGGCTGCAATTGTCGGAGCAGATCGCCAAAAACCCGAAGATCAAGGTCACCGCCTTCGAGGCGGCGCATCATGTGCGCTACACCGCCGACACGTTGGCGCTGGTCAAGGCGCGCAATCCCGGCGTCGATTTCGTCTGGATCATGGGCGCCGACAGTTTGCGCGACTTCCATCACTGGCAGCGCTGGCGCGAGATCGTGCTGACCTTCCCGATCGCGGTCATCGACCGACCGGGGGCGACGCTGTCGTTCCTGTCGTCGGTCGTCGCCAAGACCTTCGACTATGCCCGCGTCGACGAAGGCGATGCGCCGCGGCTTGCGCGCATGAAAGCGCCGGCCTGGACCTTCATCCACGGCCCGCGCTCGTCGCTGTCGTCGAGCGCGATCCGCCGGATGGCAAAGGGATAGGGGTGCCACGGGGTTCCTCCCTTCTCCCGCAAGGGGAGAAGGGAAGACCGCCGATGTCGCTTTTGCAGGGGCTTTTCGCCGTGGAGTGGGCGATCTTGTCTGAACATGACCACTCTCGTGAAGCGCCAACCCGCAGTCGATCCGGAGCAGGGCAGCGCGCCGACGCCGCTGATCGCGATCGCCAGCGTCATCGTTTCGATGGCGCTGATTGCCATCGGCAACGGGCTGATGTTCGCTTACATACCGGTCCGGCTCGGTGCCGAAGGTTTCGACCCGACCTGGGCCGGGCTGATCGTCACCGGCCTGTCGGCCGGCGGTCTCGCCGGCTGCATCCTGACCGGGCCGCTGGTGCGCAGGGTCGGCCATGCCCGTGCCTTCATGGTGCTGTCGGCGCTGATCGCGCTGTCCAACGCCGCAATCGGCGCCGGACCCCATCCGCTGCCGTGGATCGGGGCACGCGCCCTCTACGGCTTTGCCATTTGCGGCCTGTTCATCGTTGCGCAGAGCTGGCTCAACGATGCCATCGCCAATGCGATACGCGGCCGGGTGATGGCCTTCTTCTACGTCGCCTATGTCGCCGGGCTCGGTGTCGGCTATGCGGCGCTGGCTTTCATCGACATCAGAGCCGCGGATGCGCCCTTGATCGGCATCGCCTTCACCGCCTTGTCGATCCTGCCGGTCGGCATTACGCGGCTGGCGCAGCCGCCGGCGCCCCAGGCAGCCTCGGTGGCGCTGCGCCGGGCCTGGCGGATTTCACCCGTCGGCGTTGCCGGCATGCTGGCGGTCGGCGGCCTGTCGATGTCGATTTCCGGCTTCGCGCCGATCCATGCCACGGCCAAGGGCTACAGCCAGGCCGATGTGGCGCTTTTGCTTTCGGTGATGCCGCTTGGCACGCTGATCCTGCAGCTTCCGCTCGGCTGGATCTCCGACCGTACCGACCGCCGCTATGTGCTGATCGGGGCCTCGGCGCTGGCCGCGGCGGCGGGCATACTTGCGCTCGGTTTCGACGGCGGTGCGCTGGCGGCGCTGCTGGTTATTTATGTCTTGTGGGACGGCGCCTCCGAATCGATCTATTCGCTGGCCAGCGCGCACGCCGCCGACCGTGCCGGCAAGGACGACATGGTGGCATTGTCCAGCTCGCTCCTGTTTGCCTGGTCGCTGTCGGGCTTCATCGTGCCGGGAATCGTCACGGCGCTGTCGGCCGTCTTCGGCACACAGGCCTTCATCTATGTGGCAATCGTCATTGCCTGCGCCTTCTGCCTGTTCGTGCTGCTGCGCGTGTTCACGACGCGGCCTGTGCCGGCCACCGAGACCGGCAGCTTCGCGCCGATGACGGCGCAAGCGCCGCTGCCGGTCGAACTTGCCTATGCGCCGGACGAACAGGACCGACCTCGAAGCAATTGATTATTGCCGGCGGGCTTCCGGCGCCGGTGCTTCCGGTGCCGGCAGCGGGATCGATATGCCTTCCGAATCGAATTCCTGCTTGGCGCGCTTGGTGAGATCGGCCTGGGTGGCGAAGAAATCCGCTGACGATGTCCAGTAGCGCAAGGTGATCGAGACGGTGCTGTCGCCCAATGCCGCAACGAAGGCGATCGGTGCCGGCTGGCGCCTGATGCGGCGCTCGGCCGCGGCAATGGCAAGCAGTGTCTTCTGAGCCCGGTCGATGTCGTTCCACGAGCCGATGCTCAAGGTGATGTCGCCACGGCGCACGCCGTTGCGCGAAAAGTTGCGCACCGGCTGGTTCCACAGCGTGGAGTTGGGCGCCAGGATATAAACGCCGTCGGCGGTCCTGAGTTTTGTCGCAAAAAGGCCGATTTCCTCGATCGAACCGGCAATGGAGCCAACCTCGACGGATTCGCCGATGCGGAACGGACGCAGCGCCAGAAGCATGATGCCGGCGGCGATGTTCTGCAGCGTGCCTTGCAGCGCCAGGCCTATGGCCAGGCCAATGGCGCCGAGCGCGGCGATGATCGAAGCGGTCTGAACGCCGAACTGGCCGAGCACCATGATGACGACGAGGACCAGTATGGCGTAGCGGACGATCTTGGAAAGGAAATGCCGCAGCGTCTGGTCAAAGCCGTTAATATGGCCGAGGCCGGCAAAGATCGAGCGCTCGCCGAGGCCGGCGATGATGTAGCCGACAACCAGAAGGATGACCGCGCCGATGGCGGAGAAGGAATAGGAGACGATCAGCGTACTGAGTTGCGCGAGGCCGGCCTGGAGGGTGAGCAGAGTGTCTTGGGGGTCGATCGGCATGGCAGGGTTCCGGTTGGTCGTGAGCCGATAACCGATGCGGGAAGGCTGGGTTCCGACCTTTTTGCCTCTCGCATGGAACAACCGCGCAGCCGGAGAGTTCGCGTGAATTGGAGCTCCGTCTTGAAACTGCAACGGAACTCTGCCTATCTAAGTGGTGTCATCCGCTTTTGGGGTGATTTGGTTGTTCTTGCTGCGAAAGGAAATACACTGAGAACAGCACTGCGGAAGAGGGCCGATATCGTGCCTTCGCCGGCCAGGATCAGCGTAGACGACGCCGTGTCCCGTGCCATCAAGACAGTCCTTGCCAGTCTGGAAGACTCCAAGGCCGAAAATATTGTCTCAATCGACATTCAGGGGAAATCGAGCCTCGGCGACTACATGGTCGTCGCGTCTGGCCGATCGCACCGTCATGTCTCGGCTGTCGCCGATCATCTCCTCAAGGCGCTCAAGGATGCCGGCCTCGGCACCGCGCGCGTCGAGGGGTTGTCCGGCGCCGACTGGGTCCTGATCGATTCGGGCGATATCATCGTCCATGTCTTCCGTCCCGAAGTCCGCGAATTCTACAATCTCGAAAAGATGTGGCAGGCGCCGGATCTCGAGGAAGAGACCCTTCACTAAGCTGCCCTGTGTCGTCGCCCAGAACCGGATTTCCTTTGGGTGACATGCATTGGCGGCTTATAGAGGCGGGATGAAGATTTCAGTTCATGCCGTGGGCCGAATGAAAGCCGGCCCCGAGCGGGAGTTGGCCGAGCGCTATTTCGAGCGCTTCGCCAAGAGCGGCCCTGCCGTGGGGCTCGAATTCGCCGGCGTCACCGAGATCGCCGAGGGCCGTGCGCAGGGCGCCACCGAGCGCCAGCGCGACGAAGCTTCCCGGCTGCAGGCGCAACTGCAGCCCGGCACGGCGCTGATCCTGCTCGACGAGCGCGGCAAGAGCCTTTCCTCGCAGGATTTCGCCAATCGCATCGGCCGGTTGCGCGATGGCGGGCGCAAGGCGCTGGTGCTCGCCATAGGCGGCGCCGATGGTCACGACGCGTCGCTGCGCGAGCAGGCCGAACTGGTGGTCTCGTTCGGCGCGCTCACCTGGCCGCATCAGCTGGTGCGGGTGATGCTGGGGGAACAGCTCTACCGGGTGGCGACGATCCTGTCGGGCCACCCCTATCACAGATCCTGAAAGCTGCCGCTCCGCACCGAATTCCGCCCCAATGCCGCGCAAGATCGCGATGAAGGAACCGCTTTCCTTGTGCATGTCGTTGTTCCAAAAGCACCGCGCAACTTTGGGCGACACGCGTTAACATGGTTGATGGTTCGTTAACGAAGCCGCAGATAGAGTCGATCGCGAATGTCTGAAGGCTGGAAATCGACACTGAGTCTATCAACAGGGGGCTCCTCAACACGCAGCCCTTGGCGCGTGCGCTGCGGCATCGCGGCGGCGGCGATTCTTCTGTCGCTCCATGCGGCGCGGGCCGAGAACACGCTCGACATGGCTCCCGATCCGGACCAGAGCCGCGCCGAATACGAACAGGTTTCCAAGGAAATAACGCTGTCGTCGGAACGGCTGGCCAAGCTTGCCGCCGACATCGCCGCGGTCAAGAAGGACCACGCCTCGATCACCGCCGCGTTGATCCAGTCGGCGATGACCGAACAGAAGCTCGGCCAGGACATCGAGGATATCGGCGCCAAGCTGGAGGGGCTGAAGGGCCAGCAGCAGAAGATCCGCGCCTCGCTCATGGCACGACGCGACGTGCTGGCCGAAGTGCTGGGTGCCTTGCAGCGCATGGGCCTGAACCCGCCGCCGGCGATCCTGGTCAAGCCGGAGGACGCGCTGTCGTCGGTGCGCAGCGCCATCCTGCTCGGCGCCGTGGTCCCGGAATTGCGCCAGCAAACCGACAGCCTGCTGGCCGACCTCAAGGAGCAGACCCGGGTGACGGCCTCGATCGAGGCTGAACGGGCGCGGCTGACGGAGGCGGTCGGCGAGCAGGCGGCGGAAAAGAAGCGGCTCGGCATGCTGCTCGAGGCCAAGCAGAAGCTCGAGGCTGACACAAAGGCGCAGATGGCGGCCGAGCAGCAGAAATCCGAGGCGCTGGCCGCCAGGGCCAGCAGCCTGAAGGATCTGATCGTGTCGCTCGAAGCGCAGGCCGAGAAGACCCGCAAGGCCGCGGATGCCGCAAAGGCGGCCACGCCGGGCGCCGATCAGACGGGCGGCGACAAGACGGCGTCGCTGCCGGTCCCCGAAGCCAATCAACTCACCGCGACTGCCCCCTTTTCAGCACTGCAAGGGCAGATCGCGCTGCCGGTCACCGGCCGAATCAAGCGCCGGTTCGGCGCCGATGACGGTAGCGGCGCCTTGATGCTTGGCGACATGCTTGCGACACAATCGGGAGCCATCGTCACCGCTCCGGCGGATGGGAATGTGCTTTATGCGGGGCCGTTTCGCTCCTACGGTCAACTCTTGATCCTCAATGCCGGCGACGGTTATCATGTCGTTCTGGCGGGGATGAGCAGAATCAGCGTCGTGACTGGCCAGTCGGTGCTCGCAGGAGAGCCGGTCGGCGCGATGGGAGAAGCCCGGGTAGCGAGTACCTCGGTTTCGAAGAATGGAAATGCCACGCCGGAACTCTATGTCGAGTTCCGTAAGGATGGAAAACCCGTCGATCCGGCCCCATGGTGGGCGGACCGTTTTTCTGGAAGGACGTGAAATGATGCGGAAACTGTCGCTTCTGTTTGCCGGTGCGCTGATGGGCGCGTCCGCCATGAGCCTTGTTTACGGCGCTCCTGGCTCGTCGGCGAACGCTGCGGGGTCGGAGACCTACAAGCAACTGGCGATCTTCGGCGACATCTTCGAGCGGGTGCGGGCACAGTATGTCACGCCGCCCGACGACAAGTCGCTGGTCGAGAACGCCATCAACGGCATGCTTTCCTCGCTCGACCCGCACTCCTCCTACATGAACGCCGAACAGGCGCAGGACATGCGCGTGCAGACCAAGGGTGAGTTCGGCGGCCTCGGCATCGAGGTCACCATGGAGAACGACCTGGTCAAGGTGATCACGCCGATCGACGACACGCCGGCCGCCAAGGCTGGCGTGCTGGCCGGCGACTATATCGCCAAGATCGATGGCGAAGAGGTTCGCGGCCTGACGCTCAACGACGCGGTCGACAAGATGCGCGGCCTGGTCAACACGCCGATCAAGCTCACCATCCTGCGCCAGGGCGCCGACAAGCCGATCGAGCTTACGGTGGTGCGCGACATCATCAAGGTCAAGGCGGTCAAGTTCCGGGTCGAGAACGACATCGGCTACATGAAGATCACCTCCTTCACCGAAAAGACCTATGACGACCTCGAGAACGCGATCGACACCATCAAGAAGCAGGTGCCGGACGATAAGCTCAAGGGCTATGTGCTCGACCTACGCCTCAATCCGGGCGGCCTGCTCGACCAGGCGGTGAGCGTGTCCGACGCCTTCCTCAAGCGCGGCGAGATCGTCTCGACGCGCGGACGCGATCCGAAGGACGTCACCCGCTTCGACGCCAAGCCGAAGCAGACCGACGACATCAACGGCAAGCCGATGATCGTACTCGTCAATGGCGGCTCGGCCAGCGCTTCCGAAATCGTCGCCGGCGCGCTGCAGGACCTGCGCCGCGTCACGGTGGTGGGCACGCAGTCCTTCGGCAAGGGTTCGGTGCAGACCATCATTCCGCTCGGCGAGAATGGCGCGCTCAGGCTGACGACGGCGCTTTATTACACGCCGTCGGGCAAGTCGATCCAGGGCAAGGGCATCACGCCCGACATCAAGGTCGACCAGCCGTTGCCGCCGGAACTGCAGGGCAGGGACCTGACGCGCGGCGAATCCGATCTCAAGGGCCACATCAAGGGCGCCGACGAGAGCAAGACCGGTTCGGGCTCGGCCGCCTATGTGCCGCCGGATCCGAAGGACGACCTGCAGCTCATCTATGCCGAGCAGCTGCTGCGCGGCCAGAAGACCGATCCGGCCTTCCCGCCCAATCCGGAAAAGGCCGTGCTCAACCAGTAGTGGTTCGGCCGGCCAGGTCTGGCCGCCTGAACCAACCAATGCGATGCTGCCGGGACCCTTGGGTTCCGGCAGTTTGATTCGGGGGCAAGATGGGGCCTCCAGATGCGGCGCCAAGGGGTGCGCCAGGATTGATGAATTCGCGCAGGTCTTCTCGAAGGGCTACCCTTCGGAACGATGCGCCCCGGGGACAGGGCTTGGCTGATATCGGCAAGGACATCGAACGCCCGCTTGGACAGACCGTCCGGGCGCCGCGCGCCGCCGGCAAGATCAGCGCGGGCGTGGTCGCCTCAGCCATTGTCGTGCTGGTCGTGGTCGGCGTTTCCGGCGCGATCGCGCTCAGGGAAAAGCCGTTTCGCAAGCCGCAGGAGGTTGCCGTCTCGACGCCGAAGGTGACGGCGCCTGCCGAACCCGCCGCCGCGCCTCCAGCCTTGGCGCCGGCCGCCGTCCCGAAGGCGCAGACGCCAGCCAAGACAGGCGGACCGCAGATCATCCATGTGCAGACGGAAGAGGGCGACGGCCCGCCCAAGGCGGGGATCGTCATTCGCGATCCGTCGAGCATCGGGCAGAATCTGAAGATCGCGCATCTTCCCGACAAGGCGCTGATCGAAACCAGCGATAGCGGGCCCTTGCCGATGCGCGCCGCCGATGGAAGGCGGCCATTTGACGTCTATGCGCGACCCTGGTCCGGCGCGCGCGGGGCGCGGGTGGCGATCGTCATCGGCGGGCTCGCGGTTTCACAGACCGGCACCCAGGCGGCGATCGCCAAGCTGCCGCCGGAGGTGACGCTGGGCTTTGCTCCGCAGGGCAACAGCATCGGCCGCTGGATGCAGGCCGCCAGGCAGGGCGGCCACGAGATCGTCATGCAGGTGCCGCTCGAACCGTTCGACTATCCCAGCGTCAATCCGGGCCGCAACACGCTGACGGTGGCGGCAAGTGCCGACGAGAACCTGAAAAGCCTGCACTGGGCGCTGTCGCGGACCACGAACTATACCGGCGTCATGAACTATATGGGCGCCCGTTTCTCGGCCGACGCGAGGGCGATGGAACCGTTCATGGCCGAGCTCGGCAAGCGCGGCCTCGCCTATGTCGACGACGGCTCGTCGGCGCGCAGCCTCGCACCCGACCTGGCGCTGAAGGACGGCGTGCCCTTCGTCGCCGGCGACATGGCGATCGATGCGGTGCAGGATCGCGGCGAAATCCTGAAGAAGCTCGACAGCCTGGAAGCGACAGCGCGGGCCAAGGGCTTTGCCGTCGGCATCGGCTCGGCCTTCGACCTGACGGTCGACACGGTGTCGTCCTGGGTGGCCGAAGCCAAGAAGCGCGGCATCGAGATCGTGCCGATTTCAGCGGTGGCCATTGATCCGCAAAAAGGCTGACGATCCGCTGATCGCAACGAACCCACTGGAACGACCGGAGAGAGCGTCGGATGGCCAAAAAGATCGACCGCGAAACGCTGCCTTATCGCCCCTGTGTCGGGCTGATGATCCTCAACGCCGAGGGCCTGGTCTGGGTCGGGCACCGCATTGCGGAACCCGACAGCGAATTTGCCGGCACCACGCAGCTCTGGCAGATGCCGCAAGGCGGCATCGACAAGGGCGAGGAGCCGCTGGAAGCGGCGGAGCGGGAGCTCTATGAGGAGACGGGCATGCGCAGCGTCTCGCTCATTGCCGAGGCGCCGGACTGGATCAACTATGATCTGCCGGACCACCTCGTCGGCATCGCCTTCAAGGGCCGCTATCGCGGCCAGACGCAGAAATGGTTCGCCTTCCGCTTCCATGGCAATACCAGCGAAATCCAGATCAATCCGCCGCCGGGAGGCCACACCGCCGAATTCGACGAATGGGCATGGCGGCCGATGCAGGATCTGCCCGACCTGATCGTGCCGTTCAAGCGCCATGTCTATGAGGATGTGGTGGCGGCGTTCCGGCACCTGGTGGCATAGGAGGACGAGACGCAGCTGCGGTTGCCGCGCGGGTCCTGCGGTCCTATTGATGTCTGTCCGCCACGAGAAGGGTCGCCATGAACGACGCCTCCAGAAGGTCGTTGCCCGGGGATACCGCTGCCGTAAGCGAAGCGGCGGCGGGAGCCATTCTCACCATCGATCTCGGCGCGATCCGTGAAAACTATCGGCGGCTGAAAGCGCAACTGGGCGGCGTGCGTTGCGCCGGCGTGGTCAAGGCGGACGGCTACGGTCTCGGTGCGGCGCAGGTGGCATCGGCGCTGATGAAGGATGGCTGCGACACCTTCTTCGTCGCGCTGCTGGCCGAAGGCATCAGCCTGCGCAAGGCGATCGGCGCCGGGCCAGACATCTACGTGCTGAACGGGCTGCCGCCGGGCTCGGAGCCGGAAGCCGTGGCCGCCGGCCTGTGCGCGGTCATCAACAGCGGCGCGCAGTTGAAGGCCTGGCGCGCGGCGGCGCATGGCGCCGGCCGCCAGTTTCCGGCCGCTATCCAGGTCGACAGCGGCATGTCGCGGCTTGGCATGGCGCCTGCCGAGGTCGAGGCGGTGGTAAAGGATACCGGCGCGTTCGCGGGCATCGACGTCAGATACGTGATGAGCCATCTGGCCTGCGCCGACGAGCCGCGCCATCCGGCCAACGAGCAGCAGCGGCTGGCGTTTGAACGGCTACGAGCCCTGCTGCCGGAGGCGCCTGCCTCGCTCGCCAATTCCTCCGGCATTTTCCTTGGGCCGCGCTACCACTACGATCTGGCCCGGCCGGGGGCGGCGCTCTACGGCATCAATCCGACGCCTGGCGCGCCCAATCCGATGCTGCCCGTGGTGCGGCTGCAGGCCAAGGTTGCCCAGACGCGCGGCATCGAAAAGGGCACCGGCGTCGGCTACGGCCACAGCTACCACGCCGAAGGTCCGCGCAGCCTGGCGACGATCTCGTTCGGCTATGCCGATGGCTGGTTGCGCCGCTCGGCCTCGGCGGCCTGGTTCGAAGGGGTGCGTCTGCCTTTCCTCGGGCGTGTGTCGATGGATTCGATCATACTCGACATTTCGGCCCTGCCGCCCGGCAAACTGCGCGAGGGCGACCTGGTCGAGTTGCTGGGTCCTTCGCAAAGCGTCGACGATGCGGCCGGCCATGCCGGCACCATCGGATATGAAATCCTGGCCAGCCTCGGCACGCGCTTTCACCGCCGATACGTCGATAGCTAGCCCCTAGAGGCTAGCCTCTTGGCGGGCGCGGCAAAATCCGGCAGACAGGGAATGGCATGCCCGGTGTTAGTGGCGGCGTGGAGCGTGATGCAATGAAAATCATGGTGCTGGGCGGTGGCGTCATCGGCGTGACCACGGCGTATTACCTTGCTGAGGCCGGCCACGAGGTGACGGTGGTCGATCGCCAGAAAGGCCCGGCGCTGGAAACCAGCTTCGCCAATGCCGGCGAGATTTCGCCCGGCTATGCCTCGCCCTGGGCCGGGCCCGGCATTCCGCTCAAGGCGATCAAATGGCTGCTGATGAAGCATGGCCCGCTGGTCGTGCGGCCGGCCTTCGACCCGCATATGTGGACCTGGCTGGTCAAGATGCTGCGCAACTGCACGGCCGAGCGCTACGCGATCAACAAGTCGCGCATGGTGCCGCTGGCCGAGTACAGCCGCGACACGCTGAAGGCGCTGCGCGAAGCGACCGGCATCACCTATGACGAGCGGACCCAGGGCACGCTGCAGCTGTTCCGCACGCAAAAGCAGCTCGACGGCACATCAGGCGATGTCGAGGTGCTGAAGAAATACGGCGTGCCCTACGAAATCCTCGACCAAGACGGCTGCATCGCGGCCGAGCCGGGCTTGGCCAGCGTGCGCGAGAAGTTCGTCGGCGGCCTCAGGCTGCCGCATGACGAGACCGGTGACTGCAAGATGTTCACCGACAAATTGGCCGAGCTCTGCGTGGCGCGGGGCGTGAAGTTCGAATACGACATGACGATCTGGCGCGTCCTCCGCAGCCGCAACCGCGTTGCCAATCTCAGCACCAGCAAGGGTTTCAAGGCGGCCGACGCCTATGTCATGGCGATGGGCAGCTATTCGGCGGGGTTCATGCGCCGGATGAAGCGGCCGATCCCGGTCTATCCCGTCAAAGGCTATTCGATCACCGTGCCGATCAAGGATGCCGCGCTGGCGCCGGTGTCGACCGTCATGGACGAGACCTACAAGGTGGCGATCACGCGGCTCGGCGACCGCATCCGCGTCGGCGGCACGGCCGAGATTTCCGGCTTCGACCTCAGGCTGCACGAATCGCGGCGGCGCACGCTCGAACACTCGGTCGGCGATCTCTTTCCCGGTGCCGGCGCCATGCGCGAGGCGACGTTCTGGTGCGGGCTTCGGCCAATGACGCCGGACGGGCCGCCGCTGATCGGCCGCACCGAGCTGTCCAACCTTTATCTCAACACTGGCCACGGCACGCTCGGCTGGACCATGGCCTGCGGTTCGGCCAAGGTGCTGGCCGACATCATCTCGAGCCGAGTGCCCGATATCGATGTCCGCGCCCTGGCGCAGGAGCGCTATCTCAAATAGCGGCGTCCTGGGTGCACGGGTCAGAACGCCTGCCTGACCCAGACGTCGTCGAACAGCAGCCGGTAGGCCCACGGGATCGTCACATTGGCGGCGACCGGGTTGGAATGGGCGAGGTAAGCGTCATAGACCGGCTTCATCCTGACGTAGAAGGCGGGGTCGAGCACCACCATGCCGTTCTCCGAATCATGGAAGAAGCTGCGGTTGTTGAGATTGACCGAGGAGATGGCCACCAGCCTCTCGTCGATCATCATGATCTTGGAGTGCAGCACCACATCGGGCGCCTTGAATTCGCGGATGTTGATGCGGTCGCCATATTCTTCGACGAACAGCTTGTTGAGCGCGGTGAGGAACTTGCCGCCGATATCGCCCTTGAGATCGATGCGGCCGACGATGTCGATCTTGACCCCGCGCGCCAGCGCCCGGTCGAAGGCTCGCGCGAGGCTCGGCGTCAGGTTCAGGTAGGGATTGACGATCTGGATATGATGGCTGGCGGCATCGACCAGTTCGACGAAATAATCCTCCAGCGCATGGCTGTCCTCATAGGGCACCGAAATGAAATGTCGGGCATTGCCTGAGGGGCGGCCACCCTTGGAACGGACCGGGATAGAGAAGGGGCGCGCCAGGTTGGTGTCGGCGTCGCGCAACCATATCGTCGACAGATGCGCGGCGAGCGTATCGACAATTGTCGGGTCGGCGAACTCGATGTCGAAGTCGCTCCAGTTCGAGTAGTAGTTCAGCGAAAACCCGTCGGTCTTGCCGTATTGCTCGAGGTCCGGATAGCGCGACAGATCGATCGGCTGGTGGAACAGGAAACCGTCATGGATGTTGCGGCCGCCGATGATGACGCGCGAGCGCGCGGGATCCAACGCCAGCGCCGCCAGCATCTTGACGTGATGGACCTTGTGCAATTGTGAAATCTGCTCGTCGATCGGTGCGCCATGGTCCGCCCGCCAGCGGTATTCCTGCAGTTCGACATTGGGGAATTCGGCCGCCAGCCGGTGCAGCATGGCGTCGTCCTTCTCGCGCTCCAGCACATCGGTAACCATGATGCGTACCTTGGTGCCAAGCGCTGCGTGGTGGCGGATCAGCCTTTCGATGATGCGGCCGGAAAAATCCGCCTTGAACTCGAGCGACGAGAGATAGATCAGCTTCAGCCTCGGCGCCCTGGAGAAATCGAGCGGCAGTTCCGGGTCACCCTTGTCGATGGCCGCGTCGGACAGCGGCGCGCCCATCAGCGCCTCGACCTTGGCGTTGAAGCCGTCGCGCGATTTGCGCAGCAGGCGCGGCGTGCCGATCGGCACGGCGCAGGTCTGCGACAGCCAGCGGCTGGCGTAGAAGACGCGCTCAAGCGCGTCTAGGCTGGCGTCGTTGGGAACCGGGCAGCGCTGGTAGCGGCTGTCGAAGGAGGCAAGCGCCGGATCGGCGGCCTCTTCGCGCCGGATGGCGAGCGGTGCGCCTGCCGGGGCAAGGCTGGAGCGAATCCTCGCGTTGCAGCGGTTCAGGCTGTCACTTGGAAACAGGCTGGCCGTGTCGTTCGCGCCGGACAGGCGAAAGCGGAATGCGGTGCTCGCGGCGATGGTGCGTGAGCCGCCGCCGGCGCGAATGACCAGCGCGCCGTCGCATGACCCTTCGATCTCGGCGGCCTGCTTGCCGGCCTGGCGCACGACGATCTCGACGCTGCGTGCCTGCAGGCCGGAGAAATCGAAAATCTTGGGCGCCGAGGGTCGTGCCGCAGCGTCGATGTAGAGCGTCTGCCGCGACACCCGCCAGCGTCCGTCGAAACGGCCCTCGCCGACGTCGCCGCCGGACGGCGGCAGACGCGGCTTGGCCACGGGTCCGGCCAGTTGCTGCAGCGTCGTGTAGGTCGCCTGGAAGTCGCGGTTCTGGACGTCGCGGCGGTTTCGCCCGAACGGTCCGGTGCCATTGGCGCGATCCATGGCGCCGAGCTGGTTGTGGGCAAGCAGCGCCAGGAACCGTCTTTCATAGTCGCTGGTGCCGGCGTCTCCGAAAAATTGTGCCGCAGCGACCTGCGGCCCGCGCGTGCCGGCCGACAGAGCGGGACGGGTGCAGGCTGCCTGTCCCGGCAGGAACTCGCAGGCGTTCCGGCCTGGGCCCGCGCAGCCGGCAAGGGCAGTGAGCGCCAGCCCGAACACGGCTAGGATGATCGATGCACGGCCGTTCAATCCGTTGCTCCGGCCTTCAGGGCACGCAACTGCGTCGGGTCTCGCGGTGGCATGAAGCCTTGCGGAAAAACCGTGCAGATCGGAATGGCAAAGGTGGCGATCAGCAATTCCGCTTCGCTGCGCATCTTGCGGGGCGCCGTCTTGTCATCGCGGATCGCCCTGGCCGAAGCGACAAGAGCGCCATCGCAGTCGCAATGGTTGTGACGGGCGATGTAGCAGGCGTCATGGGTCCGGCAAACCGCGTCGAGGCGGTCGACCGGCCGGGCCGAGAGATCCCCGGTGCGGGTGCCTGGGCCGCAGTAATTGCCGATGACGAAGGGCGAGGGGCGCGCCATGGCGTAACGGATGGGCTTGGGCAATTCGGCTTCCGGCACTTTTGTCCATGGGTTGGCGCAGGCCGAGACGAAAAGCAGCGGCAGGATGGCAAGAACGGCTCGCATTTTTATCCGCGCCAGCTTTCTGACGATTTCCCCACCCGGCGGCCCCGCTCATAGCGGTGGCCGCATGCCTGATGCCACACTGGCTGGTTTTGTGGCAAGCGCAAGGCGGCGCCGACAGCCTCGGTCATGTATTGCAATGCTGGATTGATCTGCCCGATAATACTCACTCGGGCACCCGGAGTGTAAGCACCAGTGATGCAGCGTTGCCTTATCGTTACGTTTGTTGGATTTCTGTCTGGCGTCGCGGGGGCGAATGCCGCCGACAATACCGTCCATGACCGAAATAACTGGATCTCGCTGACCTTTCCCGAAGAATGGACCAGTGAGCCGCCTTCTGGCGAAGCGATGTTGCTGGCTGTTGATTCCACAGAAAATGAGGGCCTTTCCTGCATGGTGTCGGGCTCGCTTTACAATCCAACCGGTTCGCCGCCCGATCCGCGCAAGTTCATCGAGGACTGGCCGATGGGCACTTGGCAGAGGATGATGGGCGAACCGTTCAACACAGCCGATTTCAGCAATGACAAGCTGGCAAGGTTTCCGGACGGCTATCCTGTGCGCCTTGCCGATCTGGACTTCACGGTTAGGAACGAGAATAACATTCTGCACGGCCATTCCAGGTTTGCGTTTTCAGTTCGGGGGGCGCGCTATGGTTATGTCAACTGCTCGTTGATGGCCGAGAGCGCCGAGGAGGTGGCGCAGCGATGGGCACCATTGGCGGACGAGGTTGAGCGCGTGGTGAATTCCTTCGTTCTCTACCCGCCTTGAATGGCGCATTGCCTTCGCCGGTTGGTGAAATCAGGTGAAAAGGCCCCGCTCCCGCTCCACCGCCTTGGTGATGAAGCTGGCGACGATCTGGACCCGCCGCAGCGGCCTGACCGATTCGTGATAGACCAGCCAGTAGGCGCGGCGGATGGGTGCCACCACATCGACGGCCATCAGTTCCGGCATCGAGCGGGCGACAAACGTGTGCAGGATGCCGATGCCGGCGCCCGACCGCACCGCTTCGGCCTGGCCGAGTGCGGAGGAAATGGCAAAGCTGGTGCGCCAGTCCGCGCTGAACTCGGCGGCGTAGTCGAGCGAGGGGCTGACGATGAGGTCGGGCACATAGCCGATCAGTGTGTGCTGGCCGAGCTCGGCGGCGGTCCTGGGCAGGCCATGCGTTTGCGCATAGCCGCGAGAGGCGAACAGGCCGAGCGTGTAGTCGACCAGCTTTCCCGCCACCAGCCGGCCCTCGGTCGGCCGCTCGACGGTGATGGCGATGTCGGCCTCGCGGCGCGACAGCGAGAAGGAGCGCGGCACCGGCACGAGCTGGATCGTCAATTCGCGGTGCAGCGCGGTCAGTTCGCCGAGGCGCTTGGCCAGGAAGGCGACGCCAAACCCGTCGGGCGCACCGATGCGGACCGTGCCCGAGACGTCGTCGCCTTCGCCCGATATGGTCGAGCGCGCGGCGATCATGTCGCCCTCCATGCGCTCGGCAATGTCGAGAAAACGCTCGCCCGCGGGCGTCAGCTCGCTGCCGGTGGTCAGGCGGCGGAAGAGTTTCGTGCGTAGCGCATCCTCGAGGGCGGCGATGCGGCGCGAGACGGTGGCATGATTGAGCTCCAGCCGTTTGGCGGCGCCAAGGATCTGCCCAGCGCGGGCCACGGCGAGGAAGATACGGACGTCATCCCAGTTCATGAGAGTGGTCCGAATGACAATGGTCAGCGTAGCGTTCTGTGGCGCCCCCCTCTGTCCTGCCGGACATCTCCCCCTCTAGGGGGGAGATTGGCAGCGTCGCCGACAGTCCCTCCTTGACAGCCCCCATGATTGGCGAAGGCGAATATGACAGCGCAATCTCCCCCCTAGAGGGGGAGATGTCCGGCAGGACAGAGGGGGGCGCTAAGGAACTCAACGTTGATCATTCCTGGTGTAAGACGACGCCCCATCATTTGCGAGAATTGATGCTCTCCCGTCAACTGTTATCTATTTTTCGCACAACGGTTGCGTTCTCGCTCGCGTTGCCATTCGCCGGCCGAAGGCGGACAATGCTCCATCACAAACAAAGGGAGAGACATCATGATCGAATACGGTCACTTCATTGGCGGTAAGCATGTCGCCGGCACCAGCGGCCGCAAGCAGGGCGTCATGCAGCCGATGGACGGCACCGTGCGCGGTACGGTGGCGCTGGCTTCGCAGGCGGAATTGCGCGCGGCGGTCGAGAACGCCAAGGCGGCACAGCCGAAATGGGCCGCCACCAACCCGCAGCGCCGCGTGCGCGTGCTGATGAAATTCCTCGAACTGGTCGCCCGCGACTATGACGAGCTGGCCGACATCCTGGCGCGCGAGCATGGCAAGACCATCGCCGACGCCAAGGGCGACATCCAGCGCGGCCTCGAAGTGGTCGAGGTCTGCATCGGTGCTCCGCACATGATGAAGGGCGAGTTCACCGACGGCGCCGGCCCCGGCATCGACGTCTATTCGATGCGCCAGCCGCTCGGCGTCGTCGCCGGCATCACGCCGTTCAACTTCCCGGCGATGATCCCGCTATGGAAGATCGCCCCGGCGATCGCCTGCGGCAACGCTTTCATCCTGAAGCCTTCCGAGCGTGACCCGGGCGTGCCGATCCGCATCGCCGAGCTGTTCCTCGAGGCCGGCCTGCCGGCGGGCATCCTCAACGTCGTCAATGGCGACAAGGAAGTCGTCGACGCCATCCTCGACGATCCCGACATCAAGGCCATCGGCTTTGTCGGCTCGACGCCGATCGCGCATTACATCTATTCGCGCGGCACTGCCGCCGGCAAGCGCGTGCAGTGCTTCGGCGGCGCCAAGAACCACATGATCATCATGCCCGACGCCGACATGGACCAGACCGTCGATGCGCTGATCGGAGCCGGCTACGGCTCGGCGGGCGAACGCTGCATGGCGATCTCGGTGGCTGTCCCGGTCGGCAACGACACCGCCAACCGGCTGATGGAAAAGCTCGTTCCGCGCGTCGAGAGCCTGAAGGTCGGCCCGTCGACGGATTCGGCCGCCGATTTCGGCCCGCTGGTGACGCGCCAGGCGCTGGAGCGGGTGAAAGGCTACGTTGACACCGGGGTCAAGGAAGGCGCCAAGCTGGTCGTCGACGGCCGCGGCTTCTCGATGCAGGGCTATGAGAACGGCTACTACATGGGCGGCTGCCTGTTCGACAATGTCACGGCCGACATGAGTATCTACAAGGAAGAGATTTTCGGGCCGGTGCTCTCGGTGGTGCGCGCGCCGACCTATGAGAGCGCGATCAAGCTTGCCAACGACCATGAGATGGGCAATGGCGTCGCCATCTTCACCCGTGACGGCGACGCCGCGCGCGACTTCGCTAGCCGTGTCCAGGTCGGCATGGTCGGCATCAACGTGCCGATCCCGGTGCCGATCGCCTACTACACGTTCGGCGGCTGGAAGGCGTCGTCTTTCGGCGATCTCAACCAGCACGGTCCGGACGCTTTCCGCTTCTACACGAAGACCAAGACGGTAACCTCACGCTGGCCGTCCGGCATCAAGGACGGCGCCGAATTCGTCATCCCGACGATGAACTAGCCGGACGCTTTGCTGCTTGCGCGTCCTCGCCTTCGGCTGCGGGCGCGCGGGCGGCGTCTCTTCATTGCTTTGAAGGCTGACAGCAAAGGCTCGGGCTCAGAACCCGAGCCTTTTTCTTGCCCGGTCGCGGTCGGTATCCACGTGAACGCTAATGTGATGGAACCTGGGGCGCGTTGCCGTCTTAGGTTGCAGTCCTGCCGCCTGGAGGCCTGGAGGCGCGGCAGATCAACCAACGGCGCTGGCGACAGCTTCGGGGGCAATCGTTTGGCGCAGGGAGGTGTCAGATGGCACGTCTTATGGCAACGATATCTCTGGCGGCGGCTTCCGCGTTTTTCGCCGCTCAGGCATCGGCAGCGCCGCAATGCGCGGCGCGTACGGACATGGTCAAGGCGCTTGGTGAGAAGTTCCACGAAAGCCAGGCGGCGCACGGCCTGGTCAACCCGAGCGTGATACTCGAGATCTTCGTGTCCGACCAGGGCACCTGGACCATCCTGGCCACCGACATCCATGGCCAGAGCTGCGTCATCACGGCGGGCGAAGGTTGGGACGGTGCCGTGATGGCGGGGATGCCCGGCGCCTGAATTGACAAGCAGGCTCAGCGCGTCGCTGCCGCCTCGGCATGGCCGCGCAGCAGCGCCATCAGCCGCTTGGCGTCCTTGGCCGCGGCCTCTTCGTCTCCGTCAAGGATAGAGCGGATCAGGGCAACGTGGTGCTCGGCCGATTCGGCGAGGCCGGTGTCGGCCTTGTAGCGGAACCAGAAGCGGCGGCTGTGGGTCTGCAAAGGGGCGGCCAGCCGCGCGGCAAAGGGGTTGTCGGCGGCCATCGCCAGCGCTTCGTCGAGCGCCTTGTCGGCCTGGATGAAGGCCAGCACGTTGCCTGAGATGACCGCCTTCTGCATGGCAAGGGCTGCCTCGTGAAACAGGTCGGCGGCCTCGCGGGTGACGAAGCGTGCGGCCGAGCGGGCCAGCACCACCTCGACGCCGCGCCGGGCGTCGAGCACGCGCAGCCAGTCGCCGGGATGCAGCGGCGCGATCGCGATGCCGGCACGCGGACGCACGTCGAGCAGCCCTTCCCAGGCCAGCCGCTGGATCGCCTCGCGCACCGGCGTGCGGCCGAGCGCCAGCCTATCGATGAAGGCGCCCTCGGTGACGAAGCTCGCCGGCGCCAGTTCGAGCGTGACGATCATGTGCTCGAGCACGCGATAGGCCCGAGTCGCGGCCGGCTCGGACAAGGCGCTTGCTTCCTTGGATATCAAAGGCTGTCTCCTGATATATCCAGGATATATCATAACGGATTCCGCATTGACAGCGGCTTTCTTAGCAGATATACGGCTGATATATCAGATGGAGCAATGATCATGTGGACCGGAGTTTTCCCCGCCGTCACGACCAAATTCACCGCCGACGATCGTCTCGATCATGCCGAGATGGAGCGCTGCTTTGCCCTGCAGATGGAGGCCGGCTGCGACGGCATCATCGTTTGCGGCTCGCTCGGCGAAGGGCCGATGCTGTCGCATGACGAGAAGATCGAGGTGCTGAAGACGGCCCAGAAAGTCGCCGGCAAGAAGCCGGTGCTGCTGACGGTCAACGAAGCCGGCACCCGCGAGGCCGCCAGCATCGCAAAGCGCGCCGCCAAGGAAGGCGCCAACGGCCTGATGGTGGTGCCGAGCCCGATCTACCATACCAATGAGGAAGAGACGGTGGCGGCCCTTCGCGCAGTTGCGCAGGCCGGCGACCTGCCGGTGATGATCTACTCCAACCGCCTGGCCTATCGCGTCGACGTCACCGTCGACCAGATGGAGGAACTGGCGTCGGACAAGCGCTTCGTCGCCGTCAAGGAATCCTCCGACGACATCCGCCGCTCGACCGAGATCATCAATCGTCTGGGCACCCGATACGACCTGTTCACCGGCGTCGACAATCTGGCCTTCGAGGCGCTGTCGGTCGGTGCCATCGGCTGGGTGGCCGGCCTGGTCACCGCCTTCCCGCGCGAGACCGTCGCCATCTACCAGCTGATGAAGCAGGGCCGCCGCGAGGAGGCGCTTTCGATCTACCGCTGGTTCCGGCCGCTGCTCGATCTCGACGTCTCGACCTATCTGGTGCAGAACATCAAGCTTGCCGAAGTGTTCGCCATTCAAACCAATGATCGCGTGCGCATGCCGCGCCAGCCGCTGTCGGGCGGGCGCCGCAAGGCGGTCGAAAAGATTATCAAGGACGCGCTGGCAGTGCGGCCAACGCTGCCGCAGTTCTAGGCGGGATATGTCGCCGCAGTCCTCCTCATCCGGCCGCTTCGCGGCCACCTTCTCCCCGCCGGGGAGAAGGTGGCCCGAAGGGTCGGATGAGGGGGCTGGCTGTAAGGGGCGGGATTGGCACATGCACTACGGCACGCAGCCATGAATAGCGATGCTGCAATCGACATCGCCATCATCGGCGGCGGCATCATCGGCATCTGTGCGGCCGCTTCGCTCGCCGAGGCCGGGCGCGACGTCACGGTCTTCGACCGTACCGGCATCTGCGAGGAGACGAGTTCCGGCAATGCCGCCGCCTTCGCCTTCTCCGACGTGCTGCCGCTGGCCCACAAGGGCATGATCCGGCAATTGCCGAAATGGCTGGCCGATCCGCTCGGGCCACTCAGCATCCCGCCGGCCTACCTGCCGAAGCTCCTGCCCTGGCTGATCCGTTTCTGGCGGGCCGGCGCACCGGAGAAATACGAGGCGAGCCTCGCCACCCAGGCCGGCATGATGAAGCTCGCCGAAACGGAGTGGATGGGGTTGCTCGGCCGCTCCGGCACGCGATCGATGCTGCGCGAGGACGGCTCGCTGGAACTTTACGAAAGCGAAGCCGAGTTTCAGGCCGGGCTGTCCGGCTGGGCCGCGCGCGAACGTTTTGGCATCGGCTTCCGCCATGTCGAGGGCGAGGACCTTGCGACGCTGCAGCCGGGCCTGTCGCCACGCTTCGTCAAGGGCACGTTCGTGCCGGGCTGGAAGACGGTCGCCGACCCAAAGCTGCTCGGCAAGGCGGTGTGGGCCTATGCGGCGTCCAAGGGCGCGCGTTTTCAAATGGCTCGGATCGACCGTGTCGCGGCGGACCAGGATGGTGCGACGCTGACGCTGGCCAATGGATCCACAAGGCGTGCGAGGCAGCTCGTCATCGCCGCCGGCGCCTGGTCGCACCTTCTGGCCAGGCAGCTCGGCGACCGCATTCCGCTCGAAACCGAGCGCGGCTACAACACGACCTTGCCGACGAGCGCCTTCGACGTGAAGCGGATGCTGATCTTCTCCGGCCATGGCTTCGTCATCACGCCGCTGGAAACCGGCTTGCGCGTCGGCGGTGCGGTCGAACTCGGCGGCATCGAACGGCCGCCCAATTATGCCAGGTCGAAGGCGCTGCTGCGGAAGGCGCAGAAATTCCTGCCGGGGCTCGATCCCTCGGGCGGGCGCGAATGGATGGGGTTCCGGCCCTCGCTGCCGGATTCGGTGCCGGTCATCGGCAAGGCGCAAGGAAGCCGGCCGGTGGTCTATGCCTTCGGCCACGGCCATCTCGGCCTGACCCAGGCGGCCGCCACCGGGCGGTTGATCCGGGGGCTCGTCCTGGGGCAGACTCCACCTGTCGATCTGGCCCCCTTCAGTCCACAACGGTTTTGATTTTTTCGGGTTTGATTTTCGAGGAACGACATGGCCAAGAAATCCTTCTTCTGCATCGACGGCCACACCTGCGGCAATCCGGTGCGGCTGGTCGCCGGCGGCGGACCATTGCTGCAGGGTTCGACGATGATGGAACGGCGCGCGCATTTCCTCGCCGAGTATGACTGGATCCGCACCGGATTGATGTTCGAGCCGCGCGGTCACGACGTGATGTCCGGCTCGATCCTCTACCCGCCGACGCGCGAGGATTGCGACATCGCCATCCTGTTCATCGAAACCTCCGGCTGCCTGCCGATGTGCGGCCACGGCACCATCGGCACGGTGACGATGGCGATCGAGCACGAGCTGATCAAGCCGAAGACGCCAGGCGTGCTGAGGCTCGACACGCCGGCCGGCCTGGTCATCGCCGAATACAAACAGGTCGGCGAATATGTCGAGGAGGTGCGCATCACCAACGTGCCGTCCTTCCTTCATGCCGAAGGTTTGACGGTCGAGTGTCCCGGGCTTGGCGAGATCACCGTCGATGTCGCCTATGGCGGCAATTTCTACGCCATCGTCGAGCCGCAGGCGAACTACCGCGACATGGCCGACTATTCCGCCGGCGACTTCATCGCCTGGAGCCCGGTGGTGCGGCAGCGGCTCAACGAGAAATACACTTTCGTGCATCCTGAGAACCCAGGCATCAACCGGCTGTCGCACATGCTGTGGACCGGCAGCCCAACGGTCGCGGGAGCCGACGCCCGCAACGCCGTCTTCTACGGCGACAAGGCGATCGACCGCTCACCCTGCGGCACAGGCACCTCGGCACGCATGGCGCAGCTTCACGCCAAGGGCAAGCTCAAGGCCGGCGACAGCTTCGTCCATGAATCGATCATCGGCTCGCTGTTCAAGGGCAAGGTCGAAAAGGAGGTCACGGTCGCGGGAAAGCCGGCGATCATTCCCTCGATCGGCGGCTGGGCGCGCACGACCGGATTGAACACGATCTTCATCGATGACCGCGATCCGTTCGCGCATGGGTTCATCGTCAAATAGTCGATTCATCACGCTAGGGAAGGCGCGCAAACGCAAAAGGGAATTCTGTCAGGAACGCAACGATTCTTCTCATCACCTAATTTTGACGGCGATTTCTTCGAAGCGGGGCGCATGATGAGGTCGAATCGTCAAAGACATTGCGTTATGCCAATGGTAGGGTCCGCGATAGTCCAGGGGTCGGGAGCGAAAAAACGGGCAATCGGACGGCGTGCCGCCAAAACACGCATGACGATTGAAAAATCACGTTGCAATCCGGCCTCGAAACTTTACGACTAGGGGAAATACGAAAAGGAATGCGTCTGCATGGGCGACATTCCAGGGGAGCCATGTACACATGCAGTATTTTGTCCAGCAGCTTATCAACGGGCTGACGCTGGGATCGATCTATGGGCTGATCGCGATTGGCTATACGATGGTCTACGGCATCATCGGCATGATCAACTTCGCCCATGGCGATATCTTCATGGTGGGCGCCTTCGCGGCGCTGATCGTGTTCCTCATCCTCGGCGCGCTGTTCTACTCGGTGCCCGTGGTCATCGCACTGCTGGTCATGATGATCGTGGCGATGCTGCTCACCAGCCTCTACAACTGGACGATCGAGAAAGTCGCCTACAGGCCGCTGCGCGGCTCGTTCCGCCTGGCGCCGCTGATCACCGCTATCGGCATGTCGATCGCACTGTCGAACTTCGTCCAGGTGACCCAAGGACCGCGCAACAAGCCGATCCCGCCGATGGTCTCCGAGGTCTACAACATCAACGGTGTCAGCGTGTCGCTGAAGCAGATCATCATCGTCATCGTCACCGCGCTGCTGCTGGCGCTGTTCTGGTACCTGGTCAACAAGACCTCGCTTGGCCGCGCCCAGCGCGCCTGCGAACAGGACCGCAAGATGGCGGCGCTGCTTGGCATCGATGTCGACCGCACCATCTCGATCACCTTCATCATGGGCGCCGCCCTCGCCGCCGTCGCCGGCACGCTGTTCCTGATGTATTACGGGGTTGTTGCCTTCTCCGACGGCTTCACGCCTGGTGTGAAAGCCTTCACGGCCGCAGTGCTCGGCGGCATCGGCTCGCTGCCGGGCGCCGTACTCGGCGGGCTGCTGATCGGCTTCATCGAAAGCATGTGGTCGGCGTATTTCTCGATCGACTACAAGGACGTCGCGGCGTTCTCGATCCTGGCGATCGTGCTGATCTTCCTGCCTTCCGGCATTCTGGGCCGGCCAGAAGTCGAAAAGGTCTGAGATCATGGCGGTCACCGTATCTCCCGAGCGCGACACCGTCGCCACCCCTGTCCAACGCGCCCTTAAGGAAGCGTTCTATGCCGGCGCTATTTCGTTTGGCCTGTTCGTGCTGTTCATCGGGCTGAAGACCGGCCAGAACATGTCCAATGAACTGGTCGTGACGACGCGCTGGGGCCTGCTCGCGGCCGTGGTCATCGCCACGGCCGTCGGACGCTTCCTCTATGTCGCCTACGGCCAGCCGTTCATGGCCAGCCAGAAGATAACCAATGTTGCCACCGGCCTGTTGCCGGCCAGCGTGGCGTCACGGTTCTTCCAACTGCCGTGGTTTATCGCGGCCGTTGTCGCGGCGGTGCTGCTGTTTGCATTGAACAGTTCTCTCGCCGGATGGGTGGGAGCAGAACCGGCTGGCTATCTGCAATTCCTGCGCGCCGTTGCGGTCATCTACGTGCTGGCTTGCGTGATCTACTACTTCCGCGCCTTCATCCATGCCAACTTCACCAAATTGGGCATCACGGCCTTGGTGCTGTACCCGATCCTGGTGATCGCGGTGCTGTCGCTGAACGCCTGGTCGATTGTCGGCGGGATGCAGGGTTCGCTGAAATGGGTCGATAATTTCGGCATCCAGATCCTGATCTATGTGATGCTGGCATGGGGCCTGAACATCGTCGTCGGCCTCGCTGGCCTGCTCGACCTCGGCTACGTCGCCTTCTACGCACTTGGCGCCTATGCGTATGCACTTCTCGCCACGCATTTCGGCCTGTCTTTCTGGATCCTGTTGCCGGCCGCGGGCGCCATGGCGGCGCTGTGGGGCGTGCTGCTCGGCTTCCCGGTGCTGCGCCTGCGCGGCGACTATCTGGCAATCGTCACGCTGGCTTTCGGCGAGATCATTCGCCTGGTGCTGATCAACTGGCGCGAGGTCACGAACGGGTCGGCCGGCATTTCCGGCATTCCCAAGGTCAGCTTCTTCGGCCTGATGTCGTTCAACGTGTCAGACCCGAACTACATTGCCAAGGTGCTAGGCATCGCCCAATCAGGCGCCTACTACAAGATCTTCCTCTACTACCTGATCCTGGGCCTTTGCCTGCTCACCGCCTTCGTCACCATCAGGCTGCGCCGTCTGCCGGTCGGCCGTGCATGGGAAGCCTTGCGCGAGGACGAGATCGCCTGCCGCTCGCTCGGCATCAACACCACCACCACCAAACTGACCGCCTTTGCAACCGGTGCCATGTTCGGTGGCTTCGCCGGCTCTTTCTTCGCCGCGCGGCAAGGCTTCGTCAGCCCGGAATCCTTCGTCTTCCTGGAATCGGCCATCATCCTGGCCATCGTCGTGCTCGGCGGCATGGGATCGCTGGTCGGCATCGCGGTTGCCGCGATGGTGATGATCGGCGGCACCGAGGCGCTGCGCGAACTCGACTTCCTCAAGCAGATCTTCGGGCCGGACTTCACGCCCGAACTATACCGCATGCTTTTGTTCGGCATGGCCATGGTCATCGTCATGCTGTGGAAGCCGCGTGGCTTCGTCGGCAGTCGCGAACCGACGGCTTTCCTGAAAGAGCGAAGGGCGGTCTCCGGGTCCTTTACCAAGGAAGGACACGGCTGATGAATGCGAACCCGATCGAGAAGACCAACACCGGCATGAACGACGCTATCCTGCAGGTCGAACACCTGTCGATGAAGTTCGGCGGCCTGGTCGCCATCGGCGACCTGTCCTTCACCGCCAGGCGCGGCGAGATCACGGCGCTGATCGGTCCCAACGGCGCCGGCAAGACCACCGTGTTCAACTGCATCACCGGCTTCTACAAGCCATCGGAAGGCATGATCACGCTCAACCGGGCCGACGGCTCGAGCTACCTGCTGGAGCGGCTGCCCAACCACGAGATCCCGGCGCGCGCCAAGGTGGCGCGCACCTTCCAGAACATACGCCTGTTCTCGGGTATGACGCTGCTGGAGAACCTTCTGGTTGCCCAGCACAACAAGCTGATGAAGGCATCCGGTTATACGGTGCTTGGCCTGTTCGGCTTCAGTGGTTATCGCAAGGCCTCGGCCGAATCGGTGGAGCTCGCCAAGCACTGGCTGGAGAAGGCGGACCTCGTCGACCGTGCCGACGATCCGGCCGGCGATCTGCCCTATGGCGCGCAGCGGCGGCTCGAGATCGCGCGTGCCATGTGCACCGGGCCGGAGCTTCTGTGCCTCGACGAGCCGGCAGCCGGTCTCAACCCGAAGGAATCGCTGGCGCTCAATGCGCTGTTGATGGACATCAAGAATACATCGGGCACCTCGATCCTGCTGATCGAGCACGACATGTCGGTGGTCATGAAGATTTCCGACCACGTCGTGGTGCTGGAATATGGCCGCAAAATCTCCGACGGCAACCCGCAGTCGGTGCGAACCGATCCACGCGTCATCGCTGCCTATCTCGGCGTCGACGACGAGGAGGTCGAGACGGTGCTGACCGAAGTCGGCGACGAGGACGTCATCGAACAGCTAGACACCGGTCCGGATTCCGCGCATGGGCCGGGCACGTCATCGTCGTATCTCGCCGGGCCGGTGAGCGACACGGTTAGCCACAGCGAAGGTGAGCGCGTCACGGTGTCCAAGGGCGCCTCGAAGGCGGCACAGGTCGATGCGCGCGCGGCGAGCGTGACGAGCAGGCCAATCGTCGCCAACCCGGCTCCGGCAGCCAAGCCGGCGGCGAAAACGACAGCGAAGAAACCGGCGGCCAAGAAAACGGCCGCGACGAAAACGGCCGAGACGAAAACGATGGGCAAGGCGCCCGCGGCGAAGGCCGAAGGCGTTTCGAACCGCCTCGCTGCCCCACGTGGCGGCAAGGCCGACAACCTGACCCGCATCAAAGGCATCGGTACGGTCAACGAGAAGAAGCTCAACGAACACGGGATCTTCCATTTCGACCAGATCGGCGCCTGGAAGAAGGCCGATGTCGAGGCGGTCGAAGCCTATCTCGCCTTCGATGGACGCATCGCGCGCGAGGAATGGGTCAAGCAGGCCAAGCTGCTCGGCCAGGGCAAGGATACGGAATTCTCGCGCCGCGTCGATGCGGGCAGGGTGGCGACCAGCCATGCTTCCGGGAAGGCTGCAAAAGCGGCTTCGAAGACCACAAACGTGGCTTCAGAAAAGACCGCAAAAGTGGCTTCGAAGACCGCAAACGCGGCTTCCGGGAAGACTGCTGCCAAGCCTGCCGCAGGCAAGCGCGGAGGGGGCAAGTGATGGCCGGGACAACGCTGCTCGATATCAAGGGTGTGCAGACCTACTACGGCAACATCCGGGCGCTGAATGGCGTCGACGTCACCGTCAGGGAGGGTGAGATCGTGGCGCTGATCGGCGCCAACGGCGCCGGCAAGTCGACGCTGATGATGACCATCTTCGGCGCGCCACGGGCTCGCGCGGGCACGATCACCTTCGCCGGCACCGACATTACCCAGTTGCCGACGCACGAGATCGCACGCATGCGCATCGCGCAATCGCCGGAGGGGCGCCGCATCTTCCCGCGCATGACGGTGATGGAAAACCTGCAGATGGGCGCCAGCCTCGACAACCTCAAACATTACGACGAGGACGTCGAGAAAGTGTTCACGCTGTTCCCGCGGCTGAAGGAGCGCATCGCCCAGCGTGGCGGCACGCTGTCGGGCGGCGAGCAGCAGATGCTGTCGATCGGACGCGCGCTGATGGCCCGGCCGAAACTGCTGCTGCTCGACGAACCGTCGCTGGGGCTGGCGCCGCTGATCGTCAAGCAGATCTTCGACGCCATCCGCGAGTTGAACCGCACGCAAGGGCTGACGGTGTTCCTGGTCGAGCAGAACGCGTTCGGCGCGCTCAAGCTCGCCACGCGCGGCTACGTCATGGTCAATGGCAATGTGACGATGAGCGGCACCGGCAAGGAACTGCTCGCCAATCCGGAAGTGCGCGCCGCCTATCTCGAAGGCGGACATCATTGAGTTTGGAGCGGGATGTGCATCCGGCATTCCGCTCCAAATTGTTTGTCACATGATCTTTGTCCGAAAGTCTGGAACTTGTCGGGATCATGCCAGGGAGACTTCACCATGCAAGGCATTCTCTATGAGGAACCGTCGATCTGGCAGTTCTTCTTCGTCACCTGCCTGCTCGGCGGCTGGGCTGCCTGGATGACCGGCAAGGCCAGCGCCCAGACGTGGCGCAGCTTTATTCAGCTGTTCGCCTATCTGCTGGGGCTCGGCATCGGCATCCGCTTCATCCATCATGCGCTGTTCGACGGCACGATGTTCTCGCTGCATTACTATGTCGTAGACACCATCGTGCTGATGATATTGGGCTTCGTCGGCTATCAATACACACGAACCAACCAGATGGTCACACAGTATAATTGGCTCTACGAAAGAGCTTCGATTTTGAGCTGGAAACCGAAAGGTTGACGTTCATCATTAACGCCGCGTCAGGGATGAAACGGCGTGACAAGTGCCTGAAAATCGGCAAACTATGCTTTCTGCGATAAGGGTGGGCATCGCATGAAAGCTTCATCCACGCCCACTCCGTTAATGGGAGCGTTTAAATGAAAAAGTCACTTTTGTCCGCCGTGGCCCTGACCGCGCTTATCGCGTTCAGCGGCAATGCGTGGGCTGACGTACTGTTCGCCGTCGCCGGTCCGATCACCGGCCCGAACGCGGCCTTCGGCGCACAGTTGCAGAAGGGCGCCGAGGCGGCCGTCGCTGCGATCAATGCCAAGGGCGGCATCAATGGCGAGCAGATCAAGCTCGAAATCGGTGACGACGTCTCCGATCCGAAGCAGGGCATCTCGGTCGCCAACAAGTTCGTCGGCGACGGCGTCAAGTTCGTGATCGGCCACTTCAACTCGGGCGTCTCGATCCCGGCCTCGGAAGTCTACGCCGAAAACAACATCGTCGAAATCACGCCGGCCGCGACCAACCCGAAGTTCACCGAGCGCGGCCTGTGGAACGTGTTCCGCACCTGCGGACGCGACGACCAGCAGGGCGCCATCGCCGGCGCCTACATCGCCGCGAATTTCAAGGATGCCAAGGTCGCCGTCATTCATGACAAGACCCCCTATGGCCAGGGCCTTGCCGACGAAACCAAGAAGGCAATGAATGCCGCTGGCGTCAAGGAAGTCATGTATGAAGGCATCAATGTCGGCGACAAGGACTTCTCGGCGCTGATCGCCAAGATGAAGGAAGCCGGCGTCACCCTGATCTACTGGGGCGGCCTGCATACCGAAGCCGGCCTGATCATCCGCCAGTCCGCGGACCAGGGCCTGAAGGCACCGATGATGTCGGGCGACGGCATCGTGACGGACGAGCTTGCGGCGATCGCGGGCGACGCCGTTGCCGGTACGCTCAACACGTTCGGCCCCGACCCACGCCTGATCCCGGCCAACAAGGAACTCGTCGAGAAGTTCCGCGCGCAGGGCTTCGAGCCGGAAGCTTACACGCTCTACGCCTACGCCGCCGTGCAGGTGGTCGCCGAGGCGGCCGCTGCCGCCAAGACGAACGACCCGCAGGCCGTTGCCAAGGCGATGCATGAAAATGGTCCGTTCCCGACCGTTCTGGGCGATCTTGCCTATGACGCCAAGGGCGACCCGAAGCTGCCAGGCTACATCATGTACGAGTGGAAGAAGAAGGACGACGGAAAGTATTCCTGGTTCCCGAAGTCGTAATCCACTCAGACAGATCTGAGACCAATGATGCCCGGCGCCACGCGCCGGGCATTTTCTTTGGCGCATTCCGGTGGCCGATGACCTTTCTTCGCCGGCTCTCCTTAGGCCGGAGAGATCGCATCCAGGATCGAAATTGTCGCCCTTGTTCCGCCCGTTCGAGCGAATGCGTGCGAGTGTTGGCCGGATAATTGATTTAAATCGGTTTAAATGCGCGTTGATTTTGTTTGCACTGCAGCATTTTCACGCTAATCATGGCGCCGGTTTCTCTTCCCTTCCGCTGCTGGAGCCCAGTCCTTGGCCATCACGAAGATCCTCGTCGCCAACCGGTCAGAAATCGCCATCCGCGTCTTTCGCGCGGCCAACGAGCTGGGCCTCAAAACCGTGGCGATCTGGGCCGAGGAAGACAAATATTCGCTGCACCGCTTCAAGGCCGACGAGAGCTACCAGGTCGGGCGCGGCCCGCATCTCACCAAGGACATGGGGCCGATCGAGAGCTATCTGTCGATCGAGGAAGTGATCCGCGTCGCCAGGCTTTCGGGCGCCGATGCGATCCACCCGGGTTACGGGCTTCTGTCGGAAAGCCCCGAATTCGCCGAGGCCTGCGCGCAGGCCGGCATCACCTTCATCGGGCCGAAGCCGGACACGATGCGCCGGCTCGGCAACAAGGTGGCGGCGCGCAATCTGGCCATCGAGGTCGGCGTGCCGGTGATCCCCGCCACCGATCCGCTGCCCGACGACATGGACGCGGTCAAGAAACTGGCCAAGGAGATCGGCTATCCGGTGATGCTGAAGGCCTCGTGGGGCGGCGGCGGACGCGGCATGCGCGCCATCCGCGCCGAGGCCGATCTCGCCCGCGAGGTTACGGAAGGCAAGCGCGAGGCGAAAGCCGCCTTCGGCAAGGACGAGGTCTATCTCGAAAAGCTGATCGAGCGGGCCCGCCATGTCGAGGTGCAGGTGCTTGGCGACACCCACGGCAACGCCGTGCATCTCTTCGAGCGCGACTGCTCGATCCAGCGCCGCAACCAGAAAGTCGTCGAGCGTGCGCCCGCGCCCTATCTCGAAATGTCGCAGCGCGAGGAGTTGTGCGGCCACGCGCTGAAGATCGCGCGAGAAACCAGCTACATCGGCGCCGGCACGGTCGAGTTCCTGCAGGATGCCGATACCGGCAAGTTCTATTTCATCGAGGTCAACCCGCGCATCCAGGTCGAACATACCGTCACCGAGATGGTGACCGGCATCGATATCGTCAAAGCCCAGATCCACATTCTCGACGGCTTCGCCATCGGCACGCCGGAATCGGGCGTGCCGGCGCAGAGGGACATCAGGCTGAACGGCCACGCCTTGCAGTGCCGCATCACGACCGAGGATCCCGAGCATAATTTCATCCCGGATTACGGTCGCATCACCGCCTATCGCGGCGCCACCGGCTTCGGCATCCGCCTTGATGGCGGCACCGCCTATTCCGGCGCGGTCATCACCCGCTTCTACGATCCGCTGCTGGAGAAGGTGACGGCCTGGGCGCCGACGCCTGCCGAGACCATCGCGCGCATGAACCGCGCCTTGCGCGAGTTCCGCATCCGGGGCGTCGCCACCAACCTCACCTTCCTCGAAGCGATCATCAATCACCCGAGCTTCGCCGACAATTCCTATACGACCAAGTTCATCGACACGACGCCGGAGCTGTTCCAGCAGGTCAAGCGGCAGGACCGGGCGACCAAGCTCGTCAACTACCTGGCTGACGTCAGCGTCAACGGCCATCCCGAGACACGCGGCCGGCCGATGCCGAAGGCCGATGCGGCGCCGCCCGTGGTGCCCTATCTCAACGGCAACGTCCCCGCCGGCAGCAAGCAGAAGCTCGATGTGCTCGGCCCGGAAAAGTTCGCCGCCTGGATGCGCGAGCAGAAGGAAGTGCTGGTCACCGACACGACGATGCGCGACGGCCATCAGTCGCTGCTGGCGACCCGCATGCGCACGCATGACATAGCCGGCATCGCCGGCACCTATGCGCGCGCCCTGCCGCAGCTTCTGTCGCTGGAATGCTGGGGCGGCGCGACCTTCGACGTGGCGATGCGCTTCCTCACCGAGGACCCGTGGGAGCGGCTGTCGCTGGTGCGCGAGGCGGCACCCAATGTGTTGCTGCAGATGCTGCTGCGCGGCGCCAATGGCGTCGGCTACACCAACTATCCCGACAATGTCGTGCAGCATTTCGTCAAGCAGGCCGCAAGCGGCGGCATCGACCTGTTCCGTGTCTTCGACTGCCTGAACTGGGTCGAGAACATGCGCGTCGCCATGGACGCGGTCGGCGCCGAGGGCAAGCTGATCGAAGCGGCGATNGCGTCTTCGACTGCCTGAACTGGGTCGAGAACATGCGCGTCGCCATGGACGCGGTCGGCGCCGAGGGCAAGCTGATCGAAGCGGCGATGTGCTACACCGGCGATATTCTCGATCCGGCGCGGGCCAAGTACGACCTGAAATACTATGTCGGGCTGGCCAGGGAATTGCAGGCCGCCGGCGCCCACATCATCGCGGTCAAGGACATGGCCGGCCTGCTGAAGCCGAGCGCTGCCCGCGTGCTGTTCAAGGCGCTGCGCGAGGCGACCGACCTGCCGATCCATTTCCACACCCACGACACGTCGGGCCTGTCGGCGGCGACGGTGCTGGCGGCGGTGGAGAGCGGCGTCGACGCCGTCGACGCGGCGATGGATGCCTTCTCCGGCAACACGTCGCAGCCTTGCCTGGGCTCGATCGTCGAGGCGCTGAAGGGTACCGAGCGCGATCCGGGCCTCGACCCTCAATGGATCCGCAAAATCTCGTTCTACTGGGAAGCGGTGCGCAACCAGTATGCCGCCTTCGAAAGCGACCTGAAAGGACCGGCCTCGGAAGTCTACCTGCACGAAATGCCGGGCGGACAGTTCACCAACCTCAAGGAACAAGCGCGCTCGCTTGGGCTGGAGACGCGCTGGCACGAGGTGGCGCAGACCTATCACGACGTCAATTTGATGTTCGGCGACATCGTCAAGGTAACACCGTCGTCCAAGGTTGTCGGCGACATGGCGCTGATGATGGTGAGCCAGGATCTGACGGTCGCCGATGTCGAGAACCCGGCCAGGGACATCGCCTTCCCGGACTCGGTCGTCTCGATGCTGCGCGGCGATCTCGGCCAGTCGCCGGGCGGCTGGCCGCAAGCGCTGCAGAAAAAGGCGCTGAAGGGCGATAAGCCGATCACGGCGCGGCCCGGCTCGCTGCTGAAGCCCGCCGATCTCAAGGCCAGCCGCAAGGAGATCGAGGAGAAGCTCGAGCGCAAACTCTCGGAATACGAGTTCGCCTCGTGGCTGATGTATCCGAAGGTGTTTTCCGACTTCGCCGCGGCGCAGGAAGCCTACGGCCCGGTCAGCGTCCTGCCGACGCCGACCTATTTCTACGGCATGAAATCGGAAGACGAGATCTTCGTCGACATCGAGAAGGGCAAGACGCTGGTGATACGGTGCCTGGCCATCGGCGATGTCGACGACAAGGGCATGGTCACCGTGTTCTTCGAGCTCAACGGCCAGCCGCGTCGCGTCAAGGTGCCGGACCGGGCGCATGGCGCCTCCGCCGCCAAGGCGCGCCGCAAGGCCGAACCCGGCAATGAGGCGCATGTCGGCGCGCCGATGCCGGGCGTGGTTTCCGCGCTTGCGGTCGCCGCCGGCCAGGCTGTGAAGGCCGGCGACGTGCTGCTCTCCATCGAGGCCATGAAGATGGAGACGGCACTGCATGCCGAGCGCGACGGCACGGTCGCCGAGGTGCTGGTCAAGGCCGGCGACCAGATCGATGCCAAGGATTTGCTGATCGCCTTCGCCTGAAGGCTCACTCAAGCGGGCAGGCTGTCGGCTTCTGTCGGCAGCCCTTGGCGCGCTGTTCGATAACCGCTTGACCCCGTGCCCCCGGTCGGGCATCGAACCGCTGAAATTCGCCGTGGCACGGTCCCCGAGTCGCGGCGCAGAACCGATTTTTTGGAGAAAAACATGGCCGACGATATCACCGAGACCAGCCAGACTGTTGCCGCCGGCCAGCTGCGTGCCCTCATCGAGCGCATCGAGCGGCTCGAGGAAGAAAAGAAGACGATCGCCGACGACATCAAGGAAGTGTTCGCCGAGGCCAAGGGCACCGGCTTCGACACCAAGGCGATCCGTACCATCATCCGTCTGCGCAAGAAGGATCAGGCCGAGCGCCAGGAGGAAGACGCCATCCTCGATCTGTATATGGCCGCGCTCGGCATGGTGTAGAGACTGTTTGGAAATTCTACTCTGGCGGCCATCTGATGGCGTTTTCTGCGCTTCCGGTGCTCATGGACCAATGTCCGCTCCGCTCCGGTTCTCGAAACCACCACCATATGACTCGCCAGAGCGAATTTCGAAACAGCCTCTAAGGGCTCGGCAACGATCTAAACCTGGGTGATGCTGGAGCGGCATCGAACCATGAGCGAATTCGACTTTGGCGGCCGTCGCGCCTCGGAATTCCGCCATCGCGGCTTCTGGTCGCAGTTCGCTGAACGGCATCCGGAAGAAAGGGCGCGGCTGGCGCGGCGTGGGCCTTGGTTCTGGCAGCGCGGATTGCCCGATTTTGCCCTGGTCCTGTCCATGTATGTCGCGCCCGCGCAGAATCATGTCGGCGTCTTCTTCGGCCGCAACGAGAAGTTCGGCGCCACGCAAAGCTGGTCGCGGCTGAAGCCGTTCCAGCCGGCGATCGAAGACAGGCTGAAGCTCAGACCGGAGCAAAGTTGCGAGGGCCTCGGCATCAATTCGATGTGGCGGGTGAACTGCTATGCCGAGGACAACTGGCCGGCGATGACCGACTGGCTGGTGACGGAATGCTCACGTGTCGAGCGCGCCGTTGTTGAAGTCCTGGGGCAGGGCTAGGTGATCGCGGATTTCTTCCGTTCGCGCTGGCTTGGCCAGGTGCCGCTCGACCGGCTGTTCTGGCGCGACATGATGCTCGCCGGGACATTGATCAATATGGCGTCTTCGGCGCTGGCGCTGGTCCTGCTCGGCCTCAAGCTGCCGCTGTGGCTGGTTCTGGCGGTGCATTTCGCGCCGGTGCCCTATAACATCTTCCTGACGTCGGCCGTGTGGCGGACGGCCGAGAGCGGCGCCAAGGCCTCACTGATGCTGCTGGGCTCCGCACTCTGGCTTATTGCCACCGTGGTCGTCTGAAGAACGGCACCAGACATTAAAAAAGGGCGGCCCGGGCCGCCCTTTTCCGGAGCTATAGGCTGCCGTTCAGGCGGCCGGTTCGAATTTCAGCGCCACGCCGTTGATGCAGTAGCGCAGGCCGGTCGGCGGCGGGCCGTCCTCGAAGACGTGGCCGAGATGGCTGCCGCAGCGGGCGCAGTGGCATTCGGTGCGGACCATGCCGTAGCTGCGGTCGATGGTGTTCTCGACCGAACCTGGCACCGGATCGTTGAAGCTCGGCCAGCCGGTGCCGCTCTCGAACTTCAGCTTGGATTCGAACAGCGGCTGGTCGCAGCCGACGCAGGAAAAGGTGCCGGCGCGCTTCTCGTAGAGCAAGGCGCAGCTTCCCGGACGCTCGGTGCCGTGGCCGCGCATGACCGCATATTGCTCCGGCGTCAGCCGGGCGCGCCATTCGGCGTCGGTGCGAGTAACGGGATAGGTGTGGGTGTCCATGTGATCTCCTCAGCCTTGGCGGCTCGTTATTGGTTGCAAGCTCATATTCGCACCAAGATAGGCATTTGTTACGGACATGCCCAGTTCTGGCGCACTCAATGCTTCCTTGAAAGCTGCTTCGTGGCGCCTTCCAGCCCGGCCAGCGTCAGCGGAAACATGCGGCCGCCGAAGATGTCGCGGATCATCGCGATCGAATGGGTAAAGCCCCAGTTCTTTTCGCTCTCCGGATTGAGCCATACCGCGTTCGGCCATTGCCGCAGCAGACGGCCGAGCCAGACAGCGCCGGCTTCCGGGTTCCAGTGTTCGACCGAGCCGCCGGGATGGGCGATCTCGTAAGGGCTCATCGAGGCATCGCCGACGACGATCACCTTGTAGTCCGGCCCGTATTTGTGGATCAAGTCGAAGGTCGGGACCGTTTCGGCATGGCGGCGCCGGTTGTCCTTCCACACGCCCTCGTAGAGGCAGTTGTGGAAATAGAAATATTCGAGCTGGCGAAATTCGGCGCGGGCGGCCGAAAACAGCTCCTCGACGCTTTTGATGTGATCGTCCATCGAGCCACCGACATCGAAGAACATCAAAAGCTTCACGGCGTTACGCCGCTCGGGCCGGGTCTGCACGTCGAGATAGCCGTGCTCGGCGGTGGCATGGATGGTGCCGGGCAGGTCGAATTCCTCCTCGGCGCCTTCGCGCACCCAGCGGCGCAGCCGCTTCAGCGCGATCTTGATGTTGCGGGTGCCGAGTTCGACGGCATCGTCGAAATTCCGGAATTCACGCTTGTCCCACACCTTCACCGCGCGGCGATTGCGGCTTTCATGCTGGCCGATGCGCACGCCTTCGGGATTGTAGCCATAGGCGCCGAAGGGCGAGGTGCCGCCGGTGCCGATCCATTTCGAACCGCCCTGGTGGCGGCCCTTCTGCTCCTCGAGCCGCTGTTTCAACGTCTCCATCAGCTTGTCGAAACCGCCGAGCGCCTCGACCAGTCTTTTCTCTTCCTCGGTCAGGTGCTTTTCGGCAAGCCGGCGCAGCCATTCCTCGGGAATATTGGCGACATCCACCGCATCCGATCCGCCCAGCGCCTCGATGCCCTTGAAGATATGCGCGAACACCTGGTCGAAGCGATCGATATGGCGCTCGTCCTTCACCAGGGCGGCGCGGGCGAGGTAGTAAAAACCTTCGACGTCGAAGTCGACCAGCCCGGCTTCCAGACCCTCCAGCAGCGACAGATATTCCCTGAGCGAGACGGGAACGCGCGCGGCCTTCAGTTCGAGGAAGAAAGGGATGAACATGGCCGATTATAGCAAATCGTACTCGATGAAGCCCGTGCGGCGGGCGACGTGGTCGTAAAGCTTGCGCGCGGTGGTGTTGGTCTCGTGCGTCATCCAGTAGACATTCTTGACGCCGATCTTGCCGGCTTCCTGCTTGACCGCCTCGATCAGTGCCGCACCGATGCCCTTGCCGCGGACGTCCGGGTCGGCGAACAAATCCTGCAGGTAGCAGTTGTTTTTCTCCGACCAGCCGGAGCGGTGGTACAGGTAGTGCGTGAGACCGACCGCCTTGCCGCCCAGTGTGGCGATGAAGCCTTTCGGCTCGAACTCACCCGGAGTGAACAGCCGCTTCCAGGTGATGGCGTAGATCTCTTCCGGCAGCTTGGTCTCGTAGAAGGTCAGGTAGTCGGTCCACAGCCGCCGCCAGTCGGCATGGTCGGATTGGGCAAGCGGGCGGACGGTGATCTCGGTCATTTCGTTTCCTCCGAAGGGGTCAGGTCGAAGCTGCCCACCTGTTCGGCTAACGGCAACGGTCCACAGCCGGGGAAAGCGCTAACCCTGCCTGCGCGCCAAGAAGGCCAGCCGCTCGAAAAGATGAACGTCCTGCTCGTTCTTCAGCAATGCGCCGTGCAGCTTGGGCAGCGCGTTCTTCGGGTCGGCGCGCAAATCCTCCGGCGCGATATCGTCGGCGACCAGCAGGCGGATCCAGTCGAGCGCCTCGGAGGTCGACGGCTTCTTCTTCAGCCCCGGCACTTCGCGGATCTCGTAGAATTGGGTGAGCGCCGCGCGCACCAGATCGTGCTTGATGCCGGGATAATGGACGTCGACAATCCTGTGCAGCGTCTCGACGTCGGGAAAGCGGATGTAGTGGAAGAAGCAGCGGCGCAGGAAGGCGTCCGGCAGCTCCTTCTCGTTGTTGGAGGTGATGATGACAATGGGACGGACGGCGGCGCGGATGGTCTCGCCGGTCTCGTAGACGAAGAACTCCATCCGATCGAGCTCCTGCAGGAGGTCGTTGGGAAACTCGATGTCGGCCTTGTCGATCTCGTCGATCAGGAGCACGACCTTCTTGCCGGCGGCGAAGGCTTGCCAGAGCTTGCCGCGCTTGATGTAGTTCTTGATGTCGTTGAACCTGGTATCGCCGAGCTGGCTGTCGCGCAGCCGCGACACGGCATCATACTCGTAAAGACCTTGCTGGGCCCGCGTCGTCGATTTGACGTGCCATTCGATGAGGTCGAGGCCGAGTGCCGCCGCCACCTGGCGGGCGAGTTCGGTCTTGCCGGTGCCGGGCTCGCCCTTGACCAGCAAGGGCCGCTCCAGCGCGATCGCCGCGTTGACCGCCACCATCAGATCCTTGTCGGCGACATAGGCCTCCGTGCCTTCGAAACGCATTTCTGCTCCTTGATTCATTCCAGGCGACCGTAAGGAGGCGGCTCGGCCCGCGCAAGGGTGGGGGTGTCCGTGACGACTGTGCAAGACCCGCGGGGAAAGAACGCCAATTCTCTGGCGCTTAGCCGACCGGCGGCCTATATTGGGCGGGACGGTCTGCGCTTCCCGGCAGGAGAACATTTTCCCCGGGGCCTTAACGATCCTTAGGGAGCTGTCCCTGGGAAGACCCGTGGGTTTTCTCACACGGCGCCCACCTACTTTGTAGGTTCCCGGGATCGCTCTCTCCACCGGTTGTGTGGATCGTCACTTCTTGCCCATCTCCGCGCATTCCGGTGGATGTTGCGGTAGAAAACGTCGCTCCTAAAACTTCATCCAGATTTGACCTTTTCTATCGTCGCGGCATGACATCTCTCAAAGACCTGAAAAAACAGCTGCGGCTCGAGGCTCTCGGCCGCCGCGATGCGCTTGATGAATTCTGGCGTGTGGAAGTTGCGCTCGAAATGGCCGAGACGGCGCGCGACCAGCTCACCATCGAACCCGGCCAGATCGTGTCGGGCTTCTGGCCGATGCGCTCGGAGGTCGATGTGCGGCCGCTGATGTTCGCCCTGCGCGAAAAAGGAGCAAGGCTCTGCCTGCCTGCCATTCTCGACAGGACGACAATCGTCTTTCGCGAGCTGGTGCGCGGTGCGCCGATGGTCGAGATGGGTTTTGGCACGGTCGGCCCGCACCACGAGGCCGAGGTGCTCGACCCCTCGGTGATGCTGGTGCCGCTCGCCGCTTTCGACGCGCGCGGCCATCGTATCGGCTATGGCGCAGGCTACTACGATCGCGCCATCGCCAGACTGGTCGACAATGGCCATGCGCCCCGGCTGATAGGCATCGCCTTCGACTGCCAGGAAGTTCCGCAGGTTCCGGACGAACCCCACGACATCATCATCCCGGAAATACTCACCGAGACCGGGTTGCGCCGCTTCACGCCAAAATTGTAGATAAATGGACGCATGATCTTTCACTGGCGTCATGCAGCTTTTGCTTCGCTGACTTTCGGTGCGGGATCATATGAGACTTCTCTTCCTCGGTGACATGGTAGGCAAGACGGGACGCACGGCGGTTTGGGAACAACTGCCCGGCCTGATCTCGGACTTCAAACTCGATTTCGTCATCGTCAATGGCGAGAATGCCGCCGGCGGTTTCGGCATCACCGAGGAGATATTCCGCGAGACCATCGCCGCCGGCGCCGATGTCGTCACCACCGGCAACCATGTCTGGGACCAGCGCGATGCGCTGGCCTTCGCGCCACGCGAGGAACGCTTCCTGCGGCCATCCAACTTCCCCAAGGGCACGCCCGGGCGCGGTTCCGGCGTCTACATCGCCAGGAGCGGCGCGCGCGTGCTGGTCGCCAACATCATGGGCCGGGTGTTCATGCATCCCGAGCTCGACGATCCGTTCCAGGCCGGTGAACGCGAGCTTGCCGCCTGTCCGCTCGGCGAGCAGGCGGATGCCGTGGTGATCGACTTTCACGCCGAGGCAACCTCGGAAAAGATGTGCTTCGCGCATTTCGTCGATGGCCGCGCCAGCCTCGTCGTCGGTACCCACACCCACCAGCCGACCGCCGACCACCAGATCCTCAATGGCGGCACCGGCTATTTGTCCGACGCCGGCATGTGCGGCGACTATGATTCCTCGCTCGGCATGGACAAGGAGGAGCCGCTCAACCGGTTCCTGTCGAAAGTGCCGAAAGGCCGGTTCGAGGCGGCGAACGGACCGGCGACATTGTGCGGCGTCGGCGTCACCATTTCCGACCGGACGGGACTGACCGAGAAAATCGCGCCGTTTCGTCGCGGGCCGCGCCTGGAAGAAACGGCTCCGTCCTTCTGGACGTGACATTGATATAGGCGTTCGCAATACCTAACTGCCGGCGACACTGCTCTAGATCGTAGAGGGGACGACCTCCATGCAGCTTATCGAGTTCCTTGCGCCGCATTTTCAATTTGTTTCCGATCCAACGGCCTGGGTCGCGTTGTTGACGCTGGTTGTGCTCGAGATCGTGCTCGGCATCGACAATCTGATCTTTATCTCGATCCTGACCAACAAGCTGCCGGAGGCGCAACGCGCCCGTGCCCGACGGCTCGGCATCTCGGCGGCGCTGATCATGCGGCTGGTGCTGCTCGCCACCATCTCGATCATCGTCCAGCTGACGACGCCGGTGTTCACGGCGTTTGGGCACGGCTTTTCCTGGCGCGACCTGATCCTGATCGCCGGCGGCCTGTTCCTGGTGTGGAAGGCAACCAAGGAAATCCACCACACGGTCGATCCCGACGACCACAAGGACTCGATGATGGGCGAGACGCTGCAGATCAGCCTTGCCGGCGCGATCTTCCAGATCCTGCTGCTCGACCTCGTCTTCTCGATAGATTCGATCATCACCGCAGTCGGCATGACCGACGAGATAGCCATCATGTACATCGCGGTGATCGTCGCCGTCAGCGTCATGATGCTTGCGGCCGGGCCGCTGGCGGACTTCATCGCCAAGAACCCGAGCATCGTCATGCTGGCACTGGGCTTCCTGCTGATGATCGGCATGACGCTGATCGCCGACGGCATGGGCTATCACGTGCCCAAGGGCTATATCTACGCGGCGATGGGTTTTTCGGCGCTGGTCGAGGGCCTCAACATGCTGGCGCGGCGACGCAAGAAGGCGAAATCCGGCGACCGGCACTGAGGCGGCACTTGCCGGACGCCTAACTGGATATCTTACGAAATTGTACGTACATTACTGTAAATCGACGGTGCTGTTTTGCAGTTCGAATGGGACTTTGAAAAAGCTAGGCGCAACCTTGCCAAGCACGGCATCGCGTTCGATCTGGCCCAAAAGTGTTCGATGATCCGCTTCATCTCATAGTGCCTGACCGCTTTGAAGATGGCGAACAACGGTGGCATGCGATCGGGGCGATCGGAGCCGTAGTGGTCATGCTGGTTGTCCACACGTATCCTGATCGCGAAGATGAAGAACGGATTAGGATTGTTGGCGCCCGGAAAGCGAAACCGCATGAAAGGAGGCGCTATGAGCAAGAAGAACCTTAGTCGGGGTCAGCGCGATCAACTCGCCAAGCTGGCTGACTTGCCTGACAGCGAGATTGATACTTCCGATATCCCGGAGGTTCCGGCGGAGAATTGGGTTCATGCTCGCCGCGGACATCTTTACCGACCACTCAAACAGCCGGTGACCATCAGACTCGATGCTGATGTGCTATCTTGGTTCAAGGAACATGTCGGGAGCGGCGGTTATCAAACCGAAATCAATCGCGTGCTCCGCCATCATGTGATCGAACAGGAACGGCGTAGAACCTAAGTTGGTTCACTCCCCGGCACGCCCTTTGGGTGACGGTCGCCGATCAGGCCCAATGTCAGGCCTTGCTCCAGCCAGGCCTTGGCGCCGGCCAGGACGAGCGTGAAGCCGCCGGTCGAGCCGACGGCTTCCTTCACCTGCTCGTCGCCATTGCCGGCAAAGCCGAAATTGCGGACCTCGACAAAGGTCGCATCAGGCATTTCGGTGAAGGTCCAGACCACCGTGGTCGGCGGATCGCTCCATTGCATGACGATCTTCTCGTTCTTGACGATCTCGCTGACATTGACCGTCGTCGAGACGCCATACATGCGCCATTCCCAGCGAACCTCTTTGCCGCTGTCCAGCCGGCTGCTGCCGTCAGTGAACCAGAATTTGGTGGTGATGGCCGGATCGACGATGGCCTCGAACACCTCGGCGACGGGCCGCCGGATCAGCATGCCTGCTTCGGCGGTTGGTGTTTCGCGGATTTCCATGGTGGCCTCCTTCGAAAGGTCGTTCATCGCACGAAAGGTCGTTCATCGCACCGCGACCGGCGTTTACGCGGTTCCAGACAGCAAACGCCAAGCGCCATCCCGGAGTTGCCTCACCCCCAAGTTGCCTCAGGCCAGATTTATCTGCCAGGAGACGCCGAACCTGTCGTTCAGCCAGGCGAAGCGGCGGCTGAAGCCGTAATTGTCAGGCGGCATCAGGAACACGCCGTCCTTTGCCAGGATCTCGACAATGCGGTTCAGCTCCTCTTCGGAGGAACAGTCCACGTAGAGCGAGACCGAGGGTGTGAAGGTGAAGGCGTGATGCACGGGGCTGTTGAAGGCCATGACCTCCAGGCCGGCGATGGACACGCGCGCCAGCTTGACCACGCCTTCCGGGCCATCCTCGCCGGCGCCGTAGCGCGTGACGTCAAGGACCTCGCTGTCGGGAATGGTCTCGCAATAAAGGGTCATGGCCTCTTCGGCCTTGCCCTCGAACATCAGGAATGGCGTTACTTTCGTCATCGCGGGGCTCCGTCCTGATTAAGATCAGACATTGGTCTCGTTGGCGGGTTCGCCCTTCATCTCGCTGCGGTAATAGCCGTCGCGCAAATTGATGCCATATTCGACATAGGCCTTCATGCAGGCCAGCATCTGCGACCAGCCCTCGCAGTTGAGGTAGGATTTCTTCAGCCCGACCGCGCCCTCCTGCCAGCCGCTTTCGGCGATGGTGACGAAGGTGCCGCCATCGTCCAGCGGCTCGAAGTTCATCTCGATACGGGTCTTGTAGGCGGGCTTGCCGTCGGCGTCGGTGGCATCCCAGCGCAGCACGATGCGGCTGTCCTTGACCACTTCGTCGACCTCGACCGGCACCTTGCCCCACCAGACGACGCCCGCGCCGACTTCAAGCGGTGCGCTAGCGCCGCCGATGGTGGTGAAATAGCCGCTCAGCTTCTTCGGATTGACGACGGCGTCGAAGACTTCGGCGACGGGCTTGCCGATGCGTCCGGAAACCTTGAATCCAAGAGACATATCCACAACTCCTTCCTTGCTTGACCCGAGGATATGTTATAGAAACATAACATGTCAAGCCGATCGCAAGACGACAATGTTTTCAAGGCGCTGGCGCATCCGCGCCGGCGCGAAATGCTGGACCAGCTGAAGGAAGAGCCGAAGACCACGGGGATGCTGTGCGATGCCTTTCCCGACATCGACCGCTGCACCGTCATGCTGCATCTCAAGGTGCTGGAGGAGGCCGAGCTGATCGTGGCGCGCCGCGAGGGACGCGAGCGCTGGAACCATCTCAACGCGCTGCCGATCAAGCAGATCCACGATCGCTGGATCAGCCAGTATGCCGGCCACGCGCTCAGCATCATCGACCGGCTGAAATCCGATCTCGAGGCGTGAGCCGCGCTGTCTCTCCCGTTGCGAACGCGGCGCGGCTGGACGAATTGAGCCGATTTATCTATAAGCCGGCCATTCCGACAGAGAACGCCGTGCTTCCGCGAGTTGCACCCGGGACGCTCTGAAATTTTGAATTCGAGCATTTTGCAAAAGCGAGGTGAGCCACCTCGTCGCAGCATGCTCTAGCCGAACACGACAGGGGTGCCATGGCTGGCCATTCACAGTTCAAGAACATCATGCACCGCAAGGGCCGTCAGGACGCGGTGCGGTCGAAAATGTTTTCCAAGCTGGCGCGCGAAATCACCGTTGCCGCCAAGAGCGGAACGCCCGATCCTTCGATGAACCCGCGCCTGCGCCTGGCGATCCAGAACGCCAAGGCGGTGTCGATGCCGAAGGACAACATCCAGCGCGCCATCAACAAGGCCTCGATGGGCGATGCCGAAAACTACGAAGCCGTACGTTACGAGGGCTATGGTCCCGGTGGCGTCGCCGTCATCGTCGAGGCCCTGACCGACAATCGCAACCGCTCGGCCTCCAACGTGCGCGCCGCCTTCACCAAGGCCGGCGGGGCGATGGGCGAAACCGGATCGGTGTCGTTCATGTGGGATCGTGCCGGCGAGATCTACTATCCGGTGTCGGCCGGCAGTGCCGACAAGGTCATGGACGCGGCGATCGAAGCCGGCGCCGACGATGTGGAGTCGGACGAGGAAGGCCATACGATCTATTGTGCCTTCGAGAACCTCGGCGAGGTGTCGAAGGCACTGGAAGCCTCGCTCGGCGAAGCGGAATCGGTCAAGCTGATCTGGAAGCCGCAGAACACCGTTCCGGTCGACGAAGAGCGCGCACAGTCGCTGATGAAGCTGGTCGCCACGCTCGAGGATGACGACGACGTCCAGAGCGTCTACGCCAACTTCGAAGTCGATGAGGCGACGCTGGCCAAGCTCAGCGCGGCATGAGCGCAGCTCAACCCGGCGTGGACGAAAAGCGGCTGCCCGGCATCCGCATCACCTATTGCACGCAGTGCCAATGGCTGCTGCGCGCCGGCTGGATGGCGCAGGAGCTGCTCTCCACCTTCGGCACGGATCTCGGTGAAGTGACGCTGGTGCCCGGCACCGGCGGCATCTTCACCATCTCCTGCAACGAGGTGCTGGTCTGGGACCGCAAGCGCGACGGCGGCTTTCCGGATGCGGCCAAACTGAAGCAGCTGGTGCGCGACGTCATCGACCCGGATCGCGACCTCGGTCATGCCGATCGGAAAACAAAGGCGTAGAGGTCGCCAGCGCTGCCGTCATTTTCCTCGCCATGCACCGAAGGCGGCGCCAATCGCGATGCCCATGGCAATGCCCACCGGAAAGTCGTCAAGGGCGGTGCCGATCGCGGCGCCGATACCAACTCCGATTGCCATGCCGAAGGCCATAGTCGAATATTGATCCTTCAAAACGCGTCTCCCGACGATCGTCCTGAACTTTTCAGGCGCTGGAAATGACTCCTGCCGTCAACGCGCGGCGAACCAGAGAGATGCCATAGCGGCTATTGCCGTGATGGCGCGGACATGGTTCCACATCACCCATTCATCAAGGTAGCGGGACCACAGCATTGCGCCTTCGCTGCTGGCCGGGTCGACGGCCGCCAATGCATCGTTGAGCGGCACGTTGAAGACCATGGTCACGATCGGGTTGCCGACGAGATAGATCAGCGCGCCGGCGAGAAGCCAGAACGAGCCCGGCTGGCTCCAACCGATGATGGCGCCGGCGATAAGCACAAGGCAGATCAGTCCGGTCCCGAAAAGTGCGGTCATGAAAGCCGGGGTGATGACGGTGACGTTGATCGAGTTCATCGCGGCGATGCCGCTCGCCGCAGGCAGGCGGGCGAGCGCTGGCATGACGAAGTTGGAAAAGGCAAAGAACACGCCGCCGACGACGCCGGAGCCGATTGCGGCGAAGAAGATCAAGGTGGGGAGAGATTTCGCGATCATGTCGGTTGCTCCAGAAAATATGAATAATCCTCACATTTGCAAAACGTGATAAACCCTCGTATTTTTCGAGTCAAGCCATTGCCTGGCCATTTTGTTGAAATCGGAGCCATCATGGAGGACACCGCAGCGCCTGTTTCGCCGCAGGAACAGCTTGCGTCGCCACGGCGCGCGCCAACCCAGCAGCGCAGCCGCGAGCGGGTCGAGCGCATGCTGGCCGCCGCCTCGGCGCTGATCGCCGAGCAGGGCAGCGATGCCATGCGCATGGGCGAGGTGGCGGAACGGGCAGGGGTTTCGATCGGCTCGCTCTACCAGTTCTTTCCCGACAAGCGGGCGATCATCTGGGCGCTGGCCGAGCGCTACACTGCCGAGAGCCAGGCCTGCATTTCAGCGGCGCTCAAGGATGTCCGTGATGCAGAAGGCCTGCGGCGGGCTTTCTCGGAATTGGTCGACATCTACTACCGGCTGTTCCTGGCTGAGCCGGTGATGCGTGACATCTGGTCGGGCACGCAGGCCGACAAGGCGCTGCGCCAGCTGGAACTCGCCGACAGCCGGGCCAATGCTGAATTCCTTTTGGCGGTGCTGAAGCGATTGCGTCCGCGAGCCGATCCGGTGGCGCTGGAGACCATCGCGTTTCTGGTGTGGCAGATGGGCGAAGCCGCGATGCGGCTGGCGATCTCGGTCGAGCGGCAGGAGGGCGACAGGCTGGTCGCCGCCTACAAGCGCATGGCGCTGCGGGAATTGACCGGAGACTGAGTGGCCCTGCGCATGTTCATCTTCCTCCCTCCGGCAAAGATGTGGCCGGCAAGGACGCGGTCGGCAAGGATGTGACCAACATCGCACCGCCCGACGGCTGGTGCTCAAGCCGCCAGGCCTTCGGGCTCAGGCCGGTGATGCGCAGGAACTCGCGGTTGAAGTTCGATTTGCTGAGGAAACCGGCGTCGAACATAATGCGGGTGATCGGTTCGTCCGTCGTCGCCAGCAGGCGGCGGGCCTCGTCGATCCTCTGGTTGTTGACATATTGCGACACGGTCGATCCGTGAATGCGATTGATCGCCGACGACACTTGCCTTGCCGGCAGGCCGAGCCGCCTGGCGATGCGCCCAAGGTTGAGATCGACATCCTTGTAAAGTGCCTTCGACTGCATCAGCGCGTCGACCGCCGCCGCGACCGCGGAGTCTTCGCTGGTTATCCGCGGCGCGGTTTGCCCCCGAGGCTCATCCTCTTCTTCCTCGTCTTCGTCCGGTGCGGCGGTTTCGCTGGCGACCGCGGCAGCACCGCCGAGAAGCAACAGCGCCAGCACGTTGCCGCCGGCAATCACCGCGCCGGAATGAGATCCGCCGGTCCATTGCATGTCGAAACTGATGATGATGTCGGTGACCGGTGACGCGAGGATCGCCAGCGCCGTCACCCACAGCGACCGGTAGGACCGCGAGACGCCGTCGAGGCGCGATTCGACAAGGACATCCGGGCCGGCCAGTGCAAGCCAGAGAAGCGCCAGCCCATACGACAGGAACACCAGGATGATCACTGGGCCGACCGGCTCGCGCCAGAAGATCAGCAGCAAGGCAACCAGGCAGGCCGGCAGCAGATGCGGCCACAGCCGTGCCAGGCGATGCTCCGATCGTTCCTTCGTCAAGCCGCTGAAGGCGATCCAGGCAAGCGGTGCGATCAGCGTCGCCAGCACCGACTGGACCGGCATCATGGCCCTGACATCATAACCCCAGCGGATGCCGATCAGCACCGACTGCAAGGCATAGGCGGCCATCAGTAGCATGAAGGCGATGTGCTCGCGCAGATCGGTCTCCTTTGCGCGGATCATCTGCACAAGCAGGATCACGAGCAGCAGGGCGACGACGAACGGCAGGGGAATGAAGATCATGATCGCAAGCGTGGTCCCAAGGCTGGCAGCGACCGACAATGACCTGGATTGCGTTCACGGTCGTCCCGGATCGCGATCGAGGTCGCGGAAATCGACGTCCCGGGTCATTCCGACAGCGCCACGGTCCAGCCGGGACCGCCACACATGATCGGAGATATCAATGAAATCCGCAATTCTTGGCCTGCTTTCATTCTGCAGCGTCGTGCTTGCGTCACCAGCAAGCGGGGATGCCAGCAAGACCCTTGATCTCGCCGGCGTGAGCGCCGTCGTCATATCGGGCGAAGCCAGTTCCGTCAGGCTCACCACTTCGGCCTCTGCGCCTTACCAGGCGACGATCGGCAGCCGCCGCGAAGGCTGGTTCGCGCGCTGGTATTCGAGCTGGTTCGCCAATGACTGCAGCCTTGCCAGCGACATGAAGCTGGAGGCCTCGACATTGCGTATCGACGTTGCCCCCTCCTCATGGCTGGATCCCTCCGACTGCAGGGTCGAGATCAACGCCAACATTCAGCCCGAGAGTTCGGTGTCGATCGACCAGGCGGCGCTGCAGGCCAACATGTCGGGGGATTTCTCCACGATCGCCATAACCAGCAAGGCGGCCGATATTTCGCTGGATGGGCATGCCTCGACCGTCGACCTCAGAGGCGACGCGCTGAAAACCAATCTCGCCTTCGGCAGCGTCAGGCAGGACGAAAACATCGCCATCACCGGCAAGGCGCTGGATGCCACGCTGTCCTTCGGGCAGGGGGTTGCGATCAGCTATTCGGTCGCCGCGACGGCGTCCTTGGTCGACAGTTCGCTTGTCAGCACCGCCGGCGCCAAACCCTCGGTTGTCATCAAGGGTGACTTTGTTCGTGCCACCATTCGTTGAACAAAAAACCCGCCTCGAAGGCGGGTTTTTGATCTGCGGCAATGCCGACTGGGCTTAGAGGCCGAAACCTTCGAAGCGCTTCTTGAACTTCGACAGGCGGCCGCCGCGGTCGAGCAGGGTCTGCTGGCCGCCGGTCCAGGCCGGGTGGGTGGTCGGGTCGATATCGAGGTTCATCGTATCGCCTTCCTTGCCCCAGGTCGAACGGGTCGTGTACTCGGTACCGTCGGTCATGACGACCTTGATGGTGTGGTAGTCGGGATGAATAGCGCTCTTCATGGTTCGGTTCCTGGCTTGCCGGCGCCACTGACGGGCCAATGGCCTGCGTCGATGCGCCCCTTTTTAAAACTCGAAGCCGCAGCTATTGAGGAGCCACGGCTTCTAAAACGGTCGGCGTGCCTATACATCAGCCGGAATTGAATCACAAGGCCGCGGCGAGCGCATATTGAGGCGCACACACCGAGGCGGCTAGAGGAAACATCGAGATGGCGCAATCCAGCAGCGCAGACGAGCGTCGACGCTCGCTCAAGCCGCTCAGCCGCCTGTTCCCCTATATAACGCATTACCGCACGCTGGTTGTCGGTGCCCTCATCTCGCTGACCATCGCGGCGGCAACGACATTGGCGCTGCCGCTGGCCGTGCGGCGCATGATCGACCATGGTTTCTCCTCAGCCAACACCATCTTCATCGCCGAATATTTCGCCGCCCTTGTGGCAATGGCTGCCGTGCTGGCGGCGGCTTCGGCCGGCCGCTACTATTTCGTCATCACGCTAGGCGAGCGCGTCGTCGCCGATATCAGGCGCGATGTCTTTGCCCATGTGACGACGCTGTCGCCTGCCTTCTTCGACACCGCCCAGTCGGGCGAGATCGTGTCACGGCTCGCCGCCGACACCACGCAGGTCAAATCGGCGGTCGGCGCCACCGCCTCGGTCGCGCTGCGCAACGTCATCCTTGGCCTGGGCGCGGTGGGAATGATGGTCGTCACCAGCCCGAAGCTGTCGGGCCTGGTCATTGCGGCCATTCCCGTCATCGTGCTGCCGCTGGTCGCCTTCGGGCGGTCGGTGCGGCGCAAGTCAAGGCAGGCGCAGGACACGCTGGCCGAGGCCACCGCCTATGCCAGCGAGCAGATCGGCGCGGTGCGCACCTTGCAGGCCTTCACCAATGAGAAGCTGGTCACCGGCCATTTCTCCAGCGCCGTGGAGGCTGCCTTCGAGGCGGCCCGTGCCTCGATCTTCGCGCGCTCCTTCCTCACCTTCTTCGCCATCTTCACCATCTTCTCTTCCGTCGTCGCGGTGCTGTGGTTCGGCTCGCGCGACGTGCTCGAAGGCACGATATCGCCGGGCACGCTCGGCCAGTTCCTGCTCTATTCGGTGTTCGCCGCCGGTGCGCTCGGCGCGCTGTCGGAAGTCTGGGGCGAACTTGCGCAGGCCGCGGGTGCGGCAGAAAGGCTGACCGAGATCCTGGCCGAGGAGCCGGCGATCCAGGCGCCGGCCGATCCGAAGCCGCTGCCGGCGGTCGCCAGGGGAGCGATCGTCTTCGACGACGTCTCCTTCTCCTATCCGGCCAGACCCGACCGCGCCGCCGTCCACGGGCTGAGCTTTCAGGTCATGCCCGGCGAGACGGTGGCGATCGTCGGTCCTTCGGGTGCGGGCAAAAGCACGGTCTTCTCGCTGATCTTGCGCTTCTACGATCCCGAAACCGGCAAGGTGCTGATCGACGGCGTCGACGTGCGTGAGGCCGATCCCGCCTCGGTGCGCGAACGCATCGCGATCGTGCCGCAGGACGTCACCATCTTCGCGGCCACCGCGCGCGACAATATCGGCTTTGGCCGGCCGGGCGCCGGCAAAGCCGAGATCGAGGCGGCGGCGAAGGACGCGCTGGCCGACGAATTCATCCTCAAGCTCGACAAAGGCTATGACAGTCAGGTCGGCGAGCGCGGCGTGACGCTGTCCGGCGGCCAGCGCCAGCGGGTGGCGATCGCCCGCGCCATCCTGCGCGACGCGCCGATCCTGCTGCTCGACGAAGCCACGTCGGCGCTCGACGCCGAAAGCGAGACGCTGGTGCAGACGGCACTCGAACGGCTGATGCAGGGCCGCACCACCATCGTCATCGCCCATAGGCTGGCAACCGTGCTGAAGGCCGACAGGATACTGGTCATGGATGGCGGCTCGATCGTCGAGGAAGGCACGCACCATAGCCTCGTCGCCAAAGGCGGCATCTATGCACGGTTGGCCAAGCTGCAGTTCGAGACCGGCGCCAGCGCCTTCCGGGGCGCGGCGGAGTAGGCATTTTCCGATCCGGCGGGCTGTTGCCGCCGGTCGCCGAAAGCCGGAATGGCGCGATGGCCGGTTTCAGCCGCCGTAGCGCTGCTTCAGGTGGTTGACGAAATACGCGGCGTTGAGCTTTTCGCCGGTGGCGCGCTCGAGCAACTCCGGGGTCGACCAGCGCGATCCTTGCGACCATATCTTCTTGCGGCGCCAGTCGTTGATATCAGCGAAATTCCCTTTCGCCAGATCGTCATCGACCGACGGATGCTCCCGCGTCAGCGCGGCCCATTGCTGCGCCGCCATCATCGCGCCCAGAGTGTAGGAGGGGAAATAACCGAAGGCAGCACTTGGCCAATGCACGTCCTGCATCGGCCCGTCGGCAGGATTATCAATGGTCGAGAGGCCGAGATAGTCGCGCATCCTGGCGTCCCAGGCTTCGGGCAGATCAGCCACCTCCAGCCGGCCCGTGACAAGTTCCTGCTCCAGTTCGTAGCGCAGGATGACATGCAGCGGATAGGTCACCTCGTCGGCGTCGACCCGGATCAGGCCGCGCTCGACATGGTGCACATGCGGCAGGATATCGTCGAGCGACCAGGCTTCGCCGAGATGCTTTTCCACCACTGGCAGAGCCCAGCGCCAGAAGGCGGGATTGCGGCCGATCTGCTTTTCGACGAACAGGCTCTGGCTTTCATGCACGGCCATGCCGCGGGCCTTGCCGAGCGGCCAGTGCGACCATGCCTTGGGCAGGTTCTGTTCGTAGAGCGCGTGCCCGGTCTCATGCAGCACGCCCATCAGCGCCGACAGGAAATCCGATGTCTTGTAACGGGTGGTGATGCGCACGTCGCTCGGCACACCGCCGCAGAAGGGATGGTGCGACACCGAGAGCGAGCCGTGTGTCAGGTCGAAGCCGACCGCCGCCATCATGGCAAGGCCGAGTTCGCGCTGGCGGTCGATCGCGTAAGTGCCCGAAAGCGGCTTCAGAGGATGCTTNTCAGACGTGTGCTCTTCCGATCTGACGCGGTTGCCGGGGTCGTATTGCTCCATCAGCGCGTCATAGGGCGCGAGGCCGAGCACGTCGGAGCGCAGGGCGGCCTCTTCGCGCACCAGCGCCACCACGCCCTCCAGCGCCGGCTGAAAGCCCGCCCAATCATTCTTGGCGCGCAGGTCGCGCCACAGCTGCTCGCAACGCATGCGCGCCGTCGTCTGGCGTTCGACGAATTCGACCGGCAGGCAGGTCAAATTGGTGTATTGCCGCCGCAGTTCGGTGAGTGCGGCGCGCTGCTCGTCGTCGAGCACCTCACCTTCGGCGGCGGCGATCCAGTCGGATATCTCCGGTGCGGTCGCCCTGGTGTGGTACATGCCGGCAAGGGCTGCCATCGCCTCGGCACGCTTTTCGCCACCGCCCACGGCCATGTGGGTCGCTTCATCGGCACCGAGGATGGCCAGTGCATGCTCGAGCGCTTCAAGCTTGTGGCCGAGATCGTCGAGTTTCTGAAAGGACATGGCGGCTTCCGTGATTGAGGACGGCGCGAAAAGACACCAACGCAAAAGCGTTGGCAACCCTCAGAGATCGTCCGGCAGATGCGCCTTGCGCCGACGCCGTCGCGCATGAAATGCTGACGGGCCAAATGAAGGGGGAGCAAATGATCGGCAACATCCTGGTCGGGCTGGTGGCTTTGATCCATGTCTACATCGTCTATCTCGAGATGGTGCTTTGGGACACGCCGCGCGGGCACAAGACATTTCGCCTGACGCCGGAATTCGCCAGCGCCTCGAAGGTGCTCGCCGCCAATCAGGGTCTCTATAACGGATTTCTCGCCGCCGGCCTGATCTGGGGGCTTTACCTCGGCGCGGCCGGTTTCCAGGTCAAGGTCTTCTTCCTGTTGTGCGTGGCCATTGCCGGCCTCTACGGCGCGGCAACGGTCGGCCGCAAGATCCTGTTCATCCAGACCGTGCCGGCTGTGCTCGCCCTGATCGCGGTCTGGCTTGGCTGGTAGGCAAACTCGGCCGATCAGGAAAAAGGGCGCCCGCGGGATTGGGGTCCCGAAGGCGCCAGGTGGTCCTTCCTCTGGGACCTTTCCAGGCGGGATAGCCTCAGCCGTTCGGATAGTTTCCGCCGTCGGAGCCGTCGCCCATCATGAAACCGCTGCCGGTGTCGCCCCTCAGCCGCTGGTCGACATTGTCGAGGCGGCGCAGCAGGTCACGATACTGCGCTGACGGGATCCTGCCGTGATCCGACGCGGCAATCTTCTCGGCGGCCTGGCTGATCTGGTTGGTGCGCATTTCCAAGTGTTCGGCGACCGCCGGGGTGATGTTGTTAGCCTGTCTTGCGTCCACGATGCCCTGACGGACGCCCTGCGCCTGCTCGATGAGAGCCTCGACACGCGGGCGCGCCATTTCGGTCGGTGGGGCGGCGTCGAGCGCGCCCTTGTGATGGCCCGCGGCATAGGCGCCGGCAAGAGGGGCGGCAATCAGTATTGCGGCAAGGGTTGCAGTCTTGAGAGATGCTGAAGAGCGCATGACGCGCCTCCTTTTGCTGGGGAAAAGGGAGCGGCCTTGCCGCCCCGCGTTCCGGACGCGGGCCGTCCGGTTCCGTCGCGTCGCGATGAGAGGCATCGCCGGCGGTTCTCGGCCCTGCGCAGCAAGCTAGGAGCGCTCTGGCGCGAAGTGTAATTAAAAAAAGATAATCTTTTCAGGCCTTGCCGGTCGCGCTTTGCGCCCTAGAGTTGAGCCGGCGAACAAATTCCCGTGACATCGCGTGATGATGGATCAACGTTCGGTGAGCTTGAGTTCAATGCGGCGGTTCTTGTTGCGCGCCTCTTCGGTGTCGGCGGGATCGAGCGGCTGGAACTCACCAAAGCCGGCGGCGACCAGCCGGTTGGCAGGCACGCCGTTCTCGATCAGGAACTTGACCACCGAGGTCGAGCGCGCCGTCGACAGTTCCCAATTGTCGCGATAACGGCCGGTGCCGGACAGCGGCTTGTTGTCGGTGTGGCCATCGACGCGCAGCACCCAGTTGATCTCCGGCGGAATTTCCTTCTGCAGCTCGATGATGGCATCGGCGAGTTTCTTCATCTCGACCTTGCCTGCATCGTTGATCACCTCGGAGCCGGTCGGGAACAGCACTTCCGACTGGAAGACGAAGCGGTCGCCGACGATACGGATGTTCTCGCGATCGGCGAGGATTTCGCGCAGGCGGCCGAAGAAGTCGGAGCGGTAGCGGTTCAGTTCCTGCACGCGCTGGGCCAGCGCGACGTTGAGGCGGCGGCCGAGATCGGCGATCTTGGTGTTGGAATCGCGGTCGCGCGTTTCGGACACGTTGAGGGCGTCCTCGAGCGCGCCGATCTGCTTGCGCAGTGCGGCGATCTGCTGGTTGAGGATTTCGACCTGGCTCAGCGCCTGCTGGCTGATCTGGCGCTGGTTGTCGAGTTCTCCGCCGAGCGCCGCCGCACGTTGGTTGGCGGCGTCGCCGGCGCCGGCGCCTTGCGCCAGCAATTGTTCGAGCCGGCTCTTCTCGGCCTCCGCCGCCGATAGCGACGCCTGCAGATTGGCGAGCGAATCATCCTTGTCCTGTGCTGTCGAGCGCTCCAGCGCCAGAAGCTGGGTCAGTTCGTTGATCTGCGAGTTGAGGCGTGACAGCGCCGTATCCTTGCCGGAGATTTCGCGGCCGAGCAGGAATTGCGCCAGCACGAAGACGGTGAGCAGGAACATGATGGCCAGCAGCAGCGTCGACAGTGCATCGACGAAGCCCGGCCAATAGTCGATGCGGCGATCGGCGCGCCGCGCCCGTGCCAGGGCCACGCTAGTGTACTCCCTGCTTCTTCAGGGCGTCGGCGATCTTTTCCAGCGTGTTGCGCATCGCCTTCTGCTCGTCGGACTGAGCCTCGACCCAGTCGCGCATGATCTGCTGCTCGGAGCGCATGTTCTTGACCAGGCCGGAAATGCCGTCGGCGAGATTGGCCATGGCGGTGGCAACGCGCGGGTTGGAGCCGCCGCCGTTCTCCTGCATGCTGCGCAGCTTTTCGGACAGCACGCGGATCTCGTCGGAGGATTCGGTCTTGGCGGGGTCGGAAACCACGATGTCGGACGAGAGGTCCGTGACCGAGGACAGCCAGTTCTCGAGCTCGGTGTAGAAGCGCGTCTGGGCGCGGCCGGCCTGCAGGTCGAGGAAGCCGAGCACGAGCGAGCCGGACAGGCCGAACAGCGAGGACGAGAAGGCGGTGCCCATGCCAGCCAGCGGCGCCGACAGGCCCTGCTTCAGCGAATCGAGCACCGCGGCCGCGTCACCCGTGCCGGGATCGAGCGACTCGATGGTCTCGCGGATCGAGCCGATCGTGTTCAACAGGCCCCAGAAGGTGCCGAGCAGGCCAAGGAACACCAGCAGGCCGACAAGATAGCGCGAGGTGTCGCGGCTTTCATCGAGGCGCGTGGCGATGGAATCGAGCATGGTGCGCATCGAGGAGGTCGAGAAGGCCATCGACGACGAACGGCCGATCATCGCCTTCATCGGCGCCAGCAGCACCGGTTCGGTGGTTTCCGAGCCGGCCCGGAAGGAATTGACCCAGCGCACCTCGCGAAACAGCCGCCCGACCTGGACGAAGGCCAGCAGGATGCCGACGGCGAGCACGCCGACGATCAGGCCGTTTAGGCCGGGATTGGTGACGAAGGCGGTCGAGATCTGGCGGGTCAATATCGCGGCGATAAACGCCACGATGGCCAGGAAGATGACCATGGTGAGCAGGAAGACCTGCGGGCTCGACAGTTTATGTGGATCGTAGATCAGGACGTCGGAGCGCCTGCCCATGCCGAAGGATCTGAGAAAAGCCATTCGTGCCCCGTTTCCGATGCCGCTGCCGCCGATCACGTCGTTGGCGACTCTAAACGGAATTGTGACCAAATTGAATGGCGCTTGGCAATATTGCCATGGGGCTAATGTGCAGCGCGTCCATCCGACATGCAAACCGAAATCGGTATCCAGGATTAGAGGCGGTTTATCACCAGACAGTCGACCATGGCTGCCAGATGCAAGCCGGCGCCGGTGACGACGAAGCCGTGCCACAGCGCGTTGTGGAAGCGCAGTCCCTTCCAGGCGAAGAAAACGACACCGCAGGAATAGACGACGCCACCGGCGACAATGAGCCCGATCGACGTCGTCGGCAGCGTCTCGACGAGCGGCTTGACCAGCACGACCCCGCTCCAGCCGATGGCGAGATAGAAGACGATCGCCAGGCGGTCGAAGCGGCCGGGGAAGAACACCTTAATGGCGATGCCCGTTGCCGCCGCGACCCAGACCAACGCGATCATCCAATTGGCCAGCGGCGAGCCGTCGAGCTGTGCCAGAAACGGCGTGTAGGTGGCCGCGATCAGGAGATAGATCGCGGCGTGATCGAAACGCCGCAGGACCCATTTCACCGGCGAGGTCACCGGCCACAGATTGTAGGTCAGCGATACCGACAGAACGGTGAGCAGCGAGACGACATAGAAGGCGGCGGCAATGTATTCGCCTGGCCCGACCCGAGACGCCGCCAGCGCCAGCAACGCCGAGCCGGCCGCGATCGCCAGCACGATGCCGACCGCATGGACGATGCCGTCGGCGATCATCTCCGCGCGGGAGTAGTGCCAGCGCCCGACAAAGGGGATTTCGAGTGCGGCGGGGATTTCGAGTTGCGGCGGTGTGTTCGTCATCAATGATCCTGCGTCACCCTATCTGGGCAGCCGCCGGACAGTATTTCAAGCTTTGGTTGCGGTTTTGCGACTGCGGCGGTTCAGCGCGGCGGCATTTGTGCCTTTACGCAATTCCCCAGGGAAAGCGCTGCGCGCCTTTCCCGGAATTGCTTCAGCGGGGCGCGAGGGGCTTTTTCACCGTCTTCAGCAGCGCGCGCTGGATGATCTCGTTGCCGGCGACGACCGAACCATGGTCCAGCATGTCCTGTCCGCCATCCATGTCGGAGACGAAGCCGCCCGCCTCGCGGATGAGGAGCAGGCCAGCGGCGATGTCCCAGGCCGACAGGCCGATTTCCCAAAACCCGTCCATGCGGCCGGCGGCGACATAGGCGAGATCGAGCGAAGCCGAGCCAAGGCGCCTGACGCCGGAGACCTCGGCCATGACGTGGCGCAGCTCGATCAGGAAATTGCCGTGCTGGCCGCGTCCCAGATGCGGCACGCCGCAGCCGATCACGGCGTCGACGAGCTTGGTGCGGCCAGCGACGCGCAGACGGCGGTCGTTCAGAAAGGCGCCGCCGCCGCGCTCAGTCGTATAGAGTTCGTCCATCGCCGGATTGTAGATGACGCCGGCGACGATCTGGCCCTGGCGCTCGAGCGCGATCGAGACGGCGAACAGCGGAATGCCGTGCAGGAAATTGGTGGTGCCGTCGAGCGGATCGACGATCCAGCGGTGCTGGCTGTCGTCGCCGGCGACGATGCCGCGCTCTTCCATCAGGAAGCCGTAGCCCGGGCGTGCCTTCGACAGTTCGGCAAAGACGATGTCCTCGGCCTTGCGGTCGGCCTGGCTGACATAGTCGCCCGGCCCCTTCATCGAGACCTGCAGGTTCTGGACCTCGCCGAAGTCGCGCGACAGCGAGCGGCCGGCCTTCATTGCGGCCTGGACCATGACGTTGAGAAGGGCTGAGCGTGCCATCGTATGTCTTCCTGTGCCCGCATTAAACTCTGTCTTGATGCATGTCGGTGACCCAAAACCGGGGCCACTTTTGGGCGACATGCATCAGTCGGCGCGGCGCACGTATGTGATTTCGTTGGTGTCGACGATGATGCGTTCGCCGGCGCCGATGAAGGGCGGCACCAGAACGCGGATGCCGTTCTCCAGCACCGCCGGTTTGTATGAGGATGCCGCCGTCTGGCCCTTCACCACCGGATCCGCCTCGGTGATCGCCAGGGTCACGTAATCGGGCAGCGAGATGCCGATCGGCCTTTCCTCGTAAAGCTGCACCGTCACCATCATGCCGTCCTGCAGGAAGGCGGCGCGGTCGCCGACGAAGTCCTTGTTCAGTTCGAGCTGCTCGTAGCTCTGGGTGTCCATGAACACCAGCGCGTCGTCCTGTTCGTAGAGGAAGGAAAAATCCTTCAGGTCGAGGCGGATCTGCTCGACCGTCTCGGCCGAGCGGAAGCGCTCGTTGAGCTTGGTGCCGTTGATGAGGTTCTTCAGCTCGACCTGGTTGTAGGCGCCGCCCTTGCCGGGCTTGACGGTGTTGGTCCTGACCGCCACCCAGAGGCCGCCATCGTGCTCGATGACGTAGCCGGGACGGATTTCGTTGCCGTTGATCTTGGCCATGATGAGGTGATCCGGGATGCTGCCAACGGCCAGCCGTTGGTATGGGATTGTCGCTGGGAAAGCGATTTCGGGCTTCCAAGACCACAAATCGCCCGGAGAGGCAAGGGACGCGGGATCGGCTCTGGCCTGCCAGCCGGCATCAGGTCTCGATTTTGATGGCTTCGCCGACGGCCTTTGCAATGGCATCCGCGGCATTCGCCAGCCGGTTGAGGTGCGGAGAGCGCAGCGCCACGACCTGCAGTGAAAGATCTAAATCTTCGATATCGACAAGCGCGAGGCCGTCGGGAAGTCCTCGCGCCGCGAGCCGCAATGGCATCAGGCCGAGGCATGCCCACGACGTACCCACTCCATCTGCATTGCCGGATCCTGAATTTCGGCCGCCACAACGAGCCGATGCCGTTCGCCGCCCAAACTTGAGAGGAGTTTCTGACGCGCGTCGCAGGGCTCGGGGCTAAGAACCCAAGACATGTGAGTCCCAGCGTCTGCAAGATGGGTTTCGGTGCCGCCAGCCTGCACGATGCAGAGACGTTCGATGCCAAGCGCGTCCGAGCACTGATGATCGGCAGGTCGCAGAACGATCGCCGCGTCGAGTTGGCCGCGTTCGAATTGCTCGATGAGTTCCGCGCTCCAGCCGGTCTTGAGCCGCAGCGATAGTTTGGGGAACGCAGCAGCCGCGCCGGCGATAGCGCCGGCGACGCTTGCGTCGGACAAGCCGTGTGCCAGGCCGACACGCAGTACGCCTTGCGGCTCGGCATCTGCAGCGAACGCCTTCAGAGCCTGGACCGAAGCCAGTATGTGCTTTGCACGCGCCAGCGCCTCCGATCCCGCTGCCGTCAGGCGCGGAGGCTTCTGCCGACGATCGAGAAGCGTGGTCCCAAGCATCTCTTCCAGCCGCTGGATCTGCCGGGTAACGGCCGGCTGCGTCAAAGGCAGGCGGCGGGCCACATTCTGGATCGAACCTTCCTCAGCAAAGAGAACAAGGGTGCGCAGTTCTCCAGCATCGTCGAAATACTCCAGATGCATAATCATTCTGATTATTATGAATTTGAAATCGGCGCGCAGGCAAGCGATTTTCCCTTGGCGGGTTGCCAAAAGGAAAGGGAAGACAATGAAGGCCATCGAATTGCAGGCCCCCGGCGGCATCGAAAATCTCAGACCGGTGGAGCGGCCGATGCCGGAACCAGGCCGCCAGGAGATGATCATCAGGGTCAAGGCGACCGCGCTCAACTACCGGGATGTCGAAATCGCCCGTGGTAGCTACCACACTGCCTTTGCGCTGCCGCTGATTCCGCTTTCGGACGGTGTCGGCGAAGTGGTTGCGGTTGGCGCCGAAGTGACCCGCTTCAAGGCCGGCGACCGCGTCTGCGGCACGTTCTGGCAGCGCTGGGTCGGCGGCAGCTTTGCCATGGCCGAACCTTCCTATCAGCGTGGCGGTCCCATCGATGGTCTGCTCAGCGAGTTCGCGCGGCTGGACGAACAGGCAGCCGTGCTTGCGCCACCGCATCTGAGCGATGTCGAAGCGGCGACTTTGCCTTGCGCCGCGGTCACGGCCTGGCATGCGCTGTTCACTGAAGGCCGGATGAAGCCGGGCGATACGGTGCTCAGTTTGGGCACTGGCGGCGTGTCGCTGTTTGCTGTGCAGTTCGCCGCGGCAGCGGGCGCACGCGTGATCGTCACCTCAAGCAGCGACAACAAGCTCACGCGGGCTAAGGCGCTTGGCGCGCATGACGGCATCAACTACCGCAGCGATCCGGACTGGGCGGGGGCGGTGCTGGCGCTGACCGATGGCCGTGGTGCCGACCACATCATTGAAGTCGGCGGACCACAAAGCTTCGACAAATCGTTGAAGGCTGCGGCGCGCGGTGCCCAGATCAACGTCATCGGCTATCTCGGCGGCAGCGAAGGGTCGATCAATCCGCTCGACATCTTTCGCCGCCAGGTCAGGGCGCGCGGCATACCGGTCGGTTCGCGCGAGTCCTTCGAGGCGATGAACCGAGGCATGACCGTCAACCGGATGAAACCCATGATCGACAAGGTGTTTGCCTGGCAGGATGCGGCCGCGGCCTTCCGGCACCTCGAACACGGATCACCCTTTGGCAAGGTCGTCCTGGATCACATCCAATGACCGCATGAGCCAGTCTCAAGGCAGGCGGTTCGCCTTCTGCAAGGCCTGCTTGGTCTGGTCGTCGCTCAGCCCTTGCAGGAAATCATCCATCTGAGGATCGATGAGACCGGCGCGGCGCGCGACGATGTACCAGGCGGCGGCGAGCACCAGGTCGGGGTCGACTCCGATGCCTTCCATATAGAGTTTCGCCAGGCGGTTCTCGGCGGCGACATTGCCGCCTTCGGCTGCCTGCTTCGTCCAGCCGAAGGCGGATTTCAGGTCGCGCGCGCCGCCGCGGCCCTCGATCATCCAGGCGGCGAGGTCGATCTGCGCGGTGTCGTAGTTCTGCCGCGCGGCCTGCGCCAACAGGCGCCTTGCGTGCGCGTCGTCGCGGGTCTTGCCGCCGACGCCGTTGGCATAGATCTGGGACATGGCGTACTGCGCGTCGGCGAGGCCGGTCGCTGCGGCGCGCTCATAGTAGGAGACCGCCTTGCTCCAGCCTGCGTCGCCGGGATCCTGCTGGACCAGCATCTGCGCGAAATTGAATTGCGCCAGCCGGTTGCCGGCTTCGGCGGCGGCCTGCATCAGCGCATAGGCCTCCTTCTCGTCCTTCTTGACGTAGCGCCCGTCGAGCAGCATCAGCGCGTACTGGAACTGAGATTCCGGCACGCCCTGTTCGGCGGCAAGCGCATACCATTTCGCCGCCTCCGCCGCATTGAGCGGCACGCCGAGCCCGCGCGACAGGATCTCGGCCACCAGCGTCTGCGCCGCCGGGTCGCCATTCTGGGCGCGGACCAGCGCGAGGTTGTAAGCGGTCTTGTAGAGCCCGCGCTGGAAGGCGCCATAGGCCGCGTCCGCCGGCTTGGCGCCGAAGCGGTCGGGGTTGATGTTGTCGGCCGAGGGCAAGGGCGCGGGCTCCGCGGTGGTGGCGGGCTGCGGCAGCTGGTTTTCGATCGGCTTGTCGGTATGCATGCCGGTATCCGGCTTGGGCTGCGGCAAGGGTACCGTTTCAGCGGCGGCAGCGGTCTGGATCATGACCGCCGCAAGCAGGGCCTGAAGGGGAAGCCTTGCCGACGCCACGTCAATCCTCGAAGCGCGGCGCGGTTTCGTCGAGCGACGCGTTGGCTTGGGCGACCGCCGCCTGCGGATCGACGCCGTCGGCGAACACCGCGCTCGACAGGGCGACGAATTCGGCACCGGTGGCGGCCACCGTCTCGATGGATGCGAGGTCGGATCCAGCCATGACGATGCAGGGGATCTGGATCATGTCGGCCCACCATCGCCCCAGCGACAGGTTGCGCGGGTGCGGCTCGGGCTTGTTGTCGTAGCCGAAGCGGCCGAAGAAGATGTAGTCGGGCCGCGTCTCGCCAAGTTCAAGCGCATCGTCACGCGTCTTGGCGCCGCCGGTGCCGACCATCATCTTGGCCTGGAAATGCCCAATCGTTTCGGCGAGCTCGGCCTTGGAAACCTCGACATGGATGCCGTCGGCCTGGACACGGCCGGCGATCCGGGTGTCGCCGGCGATGATGACGGCCACGCCCGCGGCCTGCGCCGCCGGCACGATTTGTTCGGCGAAGGCCTGGAAGGAGGCCTCGTCCATGCCGTTCTCCGGCAGGATCAGCGAAGCGACGTCGCCGCCGTCGAATGCGGCCGCGATACGGTCCGCCGGCACGCCTGGCGGCGCGATCAGCACAATGCGGCAGCGGTTGGGGGGCGTTGCGTCGTTCATGGCTCTTCGATCCCGAGTTTCGCCTATGCCGGGCGAAGATGGTTGGATTGCGGCATAGAGCAAAGTGCCCGCTTTGAACAGGCGGACGGGCGGGATCGCTGGTCGAAACGCCTCCAGGTATCTCGTGAGCGGTTGCGGTCGTCAGGCCGGGGCCCGCGACCTCCACAGCGTCCAGCCGAGATTCATCCCGGCGGCAGCGATCAGGATGGCGGCCGCGCCGACGACCTGGCTGAGATGCAAGCGATGGCCGAAGGCGGTGACATCGACCAGGATGGCAACGACCGGATAGATGAAGGACAGCGATCCCTGCAGGTGTGTCGGCAGTTTCTGGATGGCGCCATACATCAGGATGTACATCAGGCCGGTGTGGACGACGCCCAGCGTCGCCAGCATGGCCCAGCTCCATGGGTCGGCGGGGAGATGCGAGAGATTGGCGAAGGGCGCCAGCATGACGACGCCGACACAGACCTGGATGAGCGCGATCAAATGCGGCGGCGTGCCCTTGAGCTTCTTGGTGACAATGGCAGCGACTGCCCAGAAGAAGGCCGCGGCCAGCGCCATCAGGATGCCGGCGAAATAGTTGGTGCCGACATCGCCGGCGTCAGGGGCGGCACCGACGATCAGCACCATGCCGGCGAAAGCGATCGCTAGCCAGGTCAGTTTGGTCAGGGTCAGCCGCTCGGCGAAGAAGAGCGCGCCGAAGCCGACCAGCATGAAGGGCTGCGTGTTGTAGACGGCGGTGGCGATGGAGATCGACGCGCGTGAGAAGGCGCTGAACAGGAGCAGCCAGTTGATGACGATGGCCGCGCCGCCGAGTGCTGCGAGGCCGATGATGCGCAGCGGCAGTCTGTTGCGCAACAATCCGAGCGAGGCACAGATGATCAGCAGCGTCAGCGCGCCGAATGCGCAGCGCCAGAACACCACATCCATGATCGGCTGGCCGGACATGATCACGAACCAGCCGATCGTTCCAAGGATCGCCATGGCGGCGGACATTTCGATCGTGCCGCGTACCGTATCGTTCATGATGGACTTCTCAAACCCGTTGAGGCTGCATAATCTCATGCGATGCGGATGCTTTCCATCATCTGGAAAAGGGAATATGGATAGAGGACCTAATTATATTAGGTGTCCACTCCGAATTTGCGAGAAATCTGAAATGCTTGACGATCTCGACCGAAATCTCCTCGAAATCCTGGTAAGGGACGCGCGGACCTCGCTGAAGGATCTGGCGGCCCAGGTCGGGCTGTCGTCGCCGAGTGTTTCGGAGCGGCTTCGGCGGCTTGAGGAGCGTGGCGTCATCCGGGCGTTCACGGTCGAGATCGATCCGCTGGCGCTCGGCTATACGCTGCAAGCGATCGTGCGCATCAAGCCTTTGCCGGGCAAGCTGCACATCGTCCAGAAGCTGATCGAGGAGATTGCCGAGTTTGGCGAATGCGACAAGGTGACGGGCGATGACTGCTTCGTCGCGCGACTGTTCGTGCGCTCGATCGGTGATCTCGACGGCATTCTCGACCGCATCGCCGACAAGGCCGAGACCAGCACCGCCATCATCAAGGCGCAGCCGATCCGGCGGCGGCCACCACCGCTCGGGGCACCGTCGGCCTGATTGCCTTGACACCGCGTGGCCGAGGTGGAAATGCGCGGCCAGCCCACCAAATGTCAGTCTTCCACCAGATGATTGTCCGGGAACGATGATTGCCTGACAACGAGGAAAACATGGCTCAGAATATCTACGACCAGCCGGATTTCTTCGCCGGCTACAGCCAGCTTGGCCGTTCGGTCGAGGGCTTGGAGGGCGCTGCCGAATGGCCGGCGCTGCGGGCGATGCTGCCTGAAATCGGCGGCTTGCGGGTCGTCGATCTCGGCTGCGGCTTCGGCTGGTTCTGCCGCTGGGCGCATGAGAATGGGGCGCGAGAGATCCTTGGCCTGGACCTGTCGGAGAAGATGCTCGCCCGGGCGAGAGCCGCCGGCCCGGACACCGGCATCACCTATAAGTGGGCCGATCTCGACCAGCTCAGCCTGCCGCAAGGTGCCTTCGACCTCGCCTACAGCTCGCTTGCGCTCCATTATGTCGAGGACGTCGCGCGGCTGTTCGGGACGGTGCATCGAGCCCTTTCGCCCGGCGGCCATTTCGTCTTCTCGACGGAACATCCGATCTACACGGCGCCGACCAAACCCGGCTGGCTCATCGATGCCGAAGGCCGCAAGACGTGGCCCGTCGACCAGTATCTGGTGGAAGGCCCTCGCCAGACCGACTGGCTTGCCAAGGGGGTGGTCAAATATCACCGCACGATGGGCACCACGCTGAACAGCCTGATCCGGTCCGGCTTCACCATAGAGCATGTCGAGGATTTCTGTCCGACGGCCGAGCAGATCGCGGCCAGGCCGGAACTGGCGGAAGAGCTCGAGCGGCCGATGTTCCTGCTGGTTTCGGCCCGGCGATAGGGTCGGCGCCAGCCATTGGCCGGGTGCGCGGCGGGCGGCCCAGATTTGCAGTCGCCCGACGCGTAATTCTAGGCTATTCAGGCCGTTGACGCGCTTTCCCTCCAGACCAGTTCCTCCCCATGTCAGGCCTGCTTCTCGATCCGTGGTTCTATGCGGCCGCCATTCCGGCGGTCATTCTGGTCGGCCTGTCCAAGGGCGGCTTCGGCGGCGCCGTCGGCTTCGTCGGCGTGCCGCTGATGGCATTGACCATGCCGCCGGTGCAGGCGGCGGCCATCCTGCTGCCCATCCTGTGCCTGATGGACATCGTCTCGGTGTGGACCTGGTGGGGTGTTTACGACCGCAAGATGCTGGTCGACATGATGCCGGGCGCCGTCATCGGCATCGGCCTCGGCTGGCTGACAGCAGCCCTGGTCACCGAGGAAGCGGTGCGGCTGATCGTCGGCGCCGTCGCCATCATCTTCGTGCTGCGCTGGCTCTATTTGCAGTTTCGGCATGGCTCGAGCCATGCCGCCGAACCCAACCGCGTGGCTGCCGCCCTATGGGGAACCGTTGCCGGCTTCACCAGCTTCGTCGCGCATGTCGGCGGGCCGCCCTTCCAGGTCTATGCCTTGCCGATCCGGCTGGACCCCAAGGTGCTCTCGGGCACGGCGGCGATCTTCTTTGCCGCCACCAATGCGTTGAAGCTCGTGCCCTATTTCGCACTCGGCCAGTTCGACACCGCCAACCTGACGGCGTCCGCCGTGCTGATGCCGCTGGCGCCGCTGTCGACGATCGCCGGCGCCTGGCTGGTACGGCGCATGCGGCCGGAGATTTTTTACCCCTTCACCTACGCCACGGTGGCAGTGGTGGCGCTGAAGCTGCTGTGGGACGGCATCGCAGGCCTCATATAACAGGCGAGGCGGCTGTTCAGCCGCCCTCACCGTCTGCGGGATCAGGCGGCGCTGGGCACAAGGCGACGGCTTCCGCCGAAGGCCAGCATGGCGCCCGCCACCAGGACCAGCACCATGCCGGCGAGAATGCCGATGTCATCCGCGGTCGGCTTGAGCACCATGTCGGCGACGATCACCAGCATCACCGCATAGTCGAAGCGTGCCGTGCTCATCATGCGCTGGCCAATGGCAAGCAGGGAAGGCGTGACGCCTTCCGTGGCGATCATCGCAGCCATGCGCTCGCCGGTGGGCTTGAAGATGAACATGCCGATCGAGAAGGTGGTGGCGTAGCCGACCAGGCCGATGATGATCCAAAGATCGGAGAAGCCAACCCAGAAGCCGCACATGACAAGGCCGAAGAGCAAGGTAAGCATCGACATCGGTGCGAAGAAGCGCCCGCCCAACTGCCCACTGGCACGCATCGCCTGAAGCTTGTCCTCGATGTTGCCGGCGCGCTCGGCAATCATACCGAGCAGAAACAGTACGAAGCCGCCGCCGACCCACAAGGTGGCTGAGACGATGTGGAGAAATTTGACGATCGAATACCAGTCCATCGGTTGCTCCTGGGATATTTCCGGGTTGCCGCGGCGGAGCGGACATGCGCCAGCCGTCGGAGGAGCGGGCGTTTAGCGTGCCGCCTGTTTCGGAACGATGTCGCGAAAAACCGCCTGTGTTTCGGCGGTTCGATCGGCGCGGCTCCCGGCAATAGCTCCGGGGCCCGAAGCGAGGCTCGGTCCGTGTGCTGTTACGGCACAGGAGCGGGACGTTCGGTCAAAAAACATCGGTGCCGTTAAGGGTCCATTAAGCTTTACAGGCGTTTACTATGTCCATCCAGTGATCTGGATTCTTACCGAGTGGTTGGAGCCACTTTGTTTGACGCCTCCCTGTTAAACTCCTGAGAGCCGCCTTATCCGCGGCTCTTTTTTTGTCCGCATTCCAGCGACATTGCGCGCAGGGGATCGCTGTTAACCTTCTGTTAAACATGTGCTTGCCTTCACCCCTGGCGAAGCGCATTTTCAAGCTTCAGTCATCTAGGGTCCCGGGTGTATCGGCAGTGAGCCGAATCGGCCGGTTGCAAGTGCAGGGGCGTATCCATGAACGAGGTTTCGAAGGGCAGTGCGAAAACCGTCAAACTGGCGGAGCGCCGGGTTTTTTCGCACTCCTTCAAACCGCTCTATCAGGAAGGCATGGGCCTGGTCGAACAGGCAGCGGAATATCTCGACGGCAAGGGCCGGGCCGAGGCCAAGAAGCTGTCGCGGCTGGCCGCCACGCTCTACGCGGCCGAATCGATGCGGCTGACCACCAGGCTGATGCAGGTTGCCTCGTGGCTGCTTTTGCAGCGCGCGGCCAATTCCGGCGAGATGACCCGCGACCAGGTCGCTTCGGAAAAATCCAAGGTGCGCCTCGACACGGCTTCCGCCCATGACGAGGCGGCCGGCTGGGCCGAACTGCCCGACGATTTCCTCGACCTCGTCACCCGCTCGCTGCGCCTGCAGGCGCTGGTGCGCCGCATGGACGAGGAGATCTACGGCGCCAGCGCCATGGTAGACATGCAGCCCGTGGCCCGCCGGGCCAATCCGGTTTCGGACCAGATCAGCCTGCTGAACACAGCTTTCGCCCGCAACTAGCTCCGTTTCTGGTTTGTTCACATTTTGCTGGCATCGCTGTCCGCCGGAGGTAAACTCGCCGGATGGGGGACGCGATTCGCATTATCGGGATTGATCCGGGGCTCAGGCGCACCGGCTGGGGTATCGTCGAGAGCCTCGGCAATTCCTTGCGCTTCGTCGCTTCCGGCACCGTGCGCTCCGAGGACAAGGCGGCACTGGCAACGCGGCTTTGCCAGTTGCATGACGGGCTCGCCGAGGTTCTGCATGCGGCCATGCCGCACGAAGCGGCCGTCGAACAGACCTTCGTCAACAAGGATGCGGTGGCGACGCTGAAGCTCGGCCAGGCGCGCGGCATCGCCATGCTGGTGCCGGCGCGCGCCGGCCTCGTCGTCGCCGAATATGCGCCCAACGCCGTCAAGAAGGCGGTGATCGGCGTCGGCCATGGCGACAAGAAGCAGATCCACATGATGGTGAAGGTGCTGCTGCCGAAAGCGACCTTCGACACCGAACATGCCGCGGACGCGCTGGCGATCGCGATTTGCCACGCGCATCACCGGCAAAGCGTTGCTTACCGGATGGCGGCATTGGCATCATGAGAGGCTTTGCGGAATGATCGGCAAGCTCAAGGGCACGTTGGACGAGATCGACGAGGATCATTGCCTCGTCGACATCCATGGCGTCGGCTATGTCGCCTATTGCTCGGCGCGCACGTTGGCAGCACTGCCTTCTCCGGGCGAAGCGGTGGTGCTGTTCATCGAGACCTATGTGCGCGAGGATATGCTGCGCCTTTATGGCTTCCAGTCGCAGCTCGAGCGCGAGTGGTTTCGGCTGCTGATGAACAATGTGCCGGGCGTCGGCGCCAAGGTGGCGCTGGCCATCCTGTCGACGCTGACGCCGGCCGACCTCGCCAATGCGATCGCGCTGCGCGACATCGCCATGGTTTCGCGCGCGCCGGGTGTCGGCAAGAAAGTGGCCGAGCGCATCGTCACCGAGTTGAAGAACAAGGCACCGGCTTATGCCGGCGCCGCCTCCGGCACCATCGGCCTGAAGCAGGAGCTCGGCGAGGGCGTGGCGCCCGCGCCGATCACCGATGCCGTCTCGGCGCTGGTCAACCTCGGCTATTCGCGCGACACCGCCGCCAATGCGGTATCGGCGGCGCTGAAGACGGCGGGCGAGGACGCGGACGCCTCGAAGCTGATCCGCTTCGGGCTGAAGGAACTGGCGCGGTGAGGGCTCGCTTGTCCGTTTCCCGGCCATATGCGAGGAAGACGGCATGAGCCTAGCGCCCCGCCTTATTGCTCCCGAAAAACGCGGCGAGGATTCTGAGCAGACCTTGCGGCCGCAGACGCTTGACGATTTCGTCGGCCAGGCGGCGGTGCGGGCCAACCTCAAAGTGTTCATCGAAGCTGCCAAGGGCCGCAACGAGGCGCTCGACCATGTACTGTTCGTCGGTCCGCCGGGGCTCGGCAAGACCACGCTGGCGCAGATCATGGCACGCGAGCTCGGCGTCAATTTCCGCTCGACCTCCGGGCCGGTCATCGCCAAAGCCGGCGATCTCGCCGCACTGCTCACCAATCTCGAAGAAGGCGACGTGTTGTTCATCGACGAGATCCACCGGCTGAACCCGGCGGTGGAGGAAATCCTCTACCCGGCGATGGAGGATTTCCAGCTCGACCTGATCATCGGCGAGGGGCCGGCGGCGCGTTCGGTCAAGATCGACCTTGCCCGGTTCACGCTGGTCGCCGCCACGACGCGGCTTGGCCTGCTCACCAATCCGCTGCGCGACCGTTTCGGCATTCCGGTGCGGCTTAATTTCTATACGGTCGAGGAATTGGAACAGATCGTGCGGCGCGGTGCGCGCATCCTGCAGATGCCGCTCGGCGACGATGGCGCGCTCGAGATCGCGCGGCGCGCGCGCGGCACGCCACGCATCGCCGGCCGGCTGCTGCGCCGCGTGCGCGATTTCGCCTCCGTGGCCGGCGACGGCCATGTCGACCGCCTGATCGCCGATGAGGCCCTGACCCGGCTGGAGGTCGACGCGCTCGGCCTCGACGCGCTCGACCGGCGCTACCTCTCCATGATCGCCCGCAATTTCGGTGGCGGGCCGGTCGGCATCGAGACGATCGCGGCCGGCCTGTCCGAGCCGCGCGACGCCATCGAGGACATCATCGAGCCCTATCTGATCCAACAGGGCTTCATCCAGCGCACGCCACGCGGACGCATGCTGACGGCCAATGCCTGGCGCCACCTCGGCCTCGACGCGCCGAAGGATCTGGCGCAGCAGCAGATCAACCTGTTCCAGGAAGAGTAGCGGCGCCAATGATCAGGCGCGGGTTCCAGACCCAATGATCAAGCATCTGTGAACGCCCTGCGCAAAATCTACTCGTCTTTGCCGATTTGCCGGCGCAATCGTGGATTTTATCGGCGCTGCCTCGCGGCACGACGCCGCGATCCAAGTGCCGGAGCCATAGAATGATAACCAGACGCGGGTTCCTGCGCTTCATGGGCGGGTCGTTCCTGTCGGTCGCCGCGTTCAGCGCCTATGCGGTCGGCATCGAGCCGATGCTGCTGACGCATGTGAAGCGCTATGCGCTGACGCCGCCGAATTGGCCGGCGGGGCTGAAGCTGCGTGTCGTCGCCCTGGCCGACATCCATGCCTGCCGGCCGTGGATGACGCAGGAGCGAATCGCATCGCTTGCCGAAGAGGCGAATGCCCTGCAACCGGACCTGATCGTGTTGCTTGGCGACTACATCGCCGGCATGCGCCTGGTTTCGCAAAGAGTGACGCCACCGCAATGGGCGGGCGCCCTGTCAGGGCTCAAGGCGCCGCTCGGCGTGCTGTCTATCCTTGGCAACCACGACTGGTGGAACGACGGCTTCGCGCAACGGGCAGGGGTTGGTCCGACGATCGCGCGCAAGGCATTGGAGAAAGTCGGCATTCCGGTGCTCGAAAACGACGCCGTGCGCCTGGAAAAGGATGGGCATGGTGTCTGGATCGCGGGGCTCGCCGATCAGCTGGCCCTGCTGCCGACCAAAAAGGGCGACGGGCCCAAGGGGCTGGACGATCTCGACGGCACGCTGGCCAAGGTCAGCGATAGCTCGCCTGTCATCTTGCTGGCGCACGAGCCGGATATCTTCCCGAAAGTACCGTGGCGGGTTTCGCTGACGCTGTCGGGACACACCCATGGCGGGCAGGTGCGGCTGTTCGGTTATTCGCCGATCGTGCCGTCGCGTTACGGCAATCGCTACGCCTACGGCCATGTCGTGGAAAGCGACCGCAACCTGATCGTCTCAGGCGGACTTGGCTTCAGCAATTTGCCCATCCGTTTCGGGATGCGTCCGGAAATCCTGTCGATCGACCTTGGCTGATGCGTGGTTCAGCGCAGGTTGCGGATTGCCTTCATCACGTCCGGCTCGGCCTTGTCGCCGTTGAAGGCGTCGACGATGCCGAACGCGCCGCCATAGCTCCACACCGACCATGAGAAACCGTGCGCCTCGGCGCGGGCGATCATGTCCTTGACATAGGCGGCTCGATACTCGGGCGGCATCACGTAGGAATTGCCGTATTCTTGGCGGATCATGCCGAACTCGCCCAACGTGATGTTTTCCGGCTTGATGTGGTTGGCCTTCGCCCACGCCTCGACCTTCTTGAACGGCGCATCCATCAGGCCGTCGAGCTTGTCGGGGCTGTCCATGCTGGCGACCTGTTGGTCGAGATAGGCAAGCAGGCCGCTCTGCCGTGTCCATGGCGCCTCGGCCTTAATCCGGGCGCGGATGGTGTCCAGCGTCATTTCGAGCTGCGCCTTCGGCACTGATGTCAGCGGATAGGGCAGGCCGGTCACATAGGGGATGAAGTCGCCGGCCCAGGTCGCGCCTTGGTGGGTGAGCAGGAACGGATCGTAGGAATGGAAGGTCCAGATGACATTGTCGTCGGGGATGGCCTTCGGGTCTATCTTCTCCAGCGACGACGCGGCGGAATAGCAGGCGCCGGTCAGCACCAGGGTGAGTTTCGTCGCCGAGGATCGGGCGGCGGCGAACAATTTCTGCTGACGCTCGGGCCACAGGCTGGTGCCGTCGCTGTCGCAATCGACGATCGGTTCGTTCATCAATTCGAAGGCGACCTTCCTGGGATCCTCACCGGACAGGGTGCGGGCCATCTTGCGCACCATGTCGACATAAAGCTCGAAGGTCCGCGGGTCGTCCATCACCTCAGCCATGCCGATCTTGCGGCTGCCGCCGGCGGGGATCAGATGCATATCGACGATCACCTTCACGCCGGCGCGGTTGATCATGCGCACCGAGTCCAGCACGCTGGCATAGAGGTCGTCGCGCAACGCTGTCGTCTGGTCGGACAGCAAGGGCGAAGGGTCGACCGGCATGCGCAGGAAATCGAAGCCGGCGTCCTTCAGCCTCCTGAGATCGTCTTCCCCAAGGAATGTGCGCCACTCGGGATAGGGCAGGATGGCCTTGGCGTCGCTCCATTGATCTTCGCCGGGCCAGGTGACCCACTGGTCGAGATTGAGACCGCGCTTCATCGAGAAGGTCGCCGCATGGCCAGGCAGCGACAGGGCCGCCAGCACCAGCAGCCCCGCCATCAAACTCTTGATCATCGCCGTCAACAGTGCCATCCGATGCTAGGTCACGGGGAACAGGTGCCTCGCCGCGACTGAAAAAGGAAGCGCAATGGGCGATCATGGTGAATCGGCGACGCTGCTGGCCGGGCTTTCCGGTGCGCTGACGGCGTCCGGTCATCGGCTGATGGCGCGGGTCTACCATGCCGACACCGATTTTTCGGGTGTCGTCTACCATGCGCGTTATCTCGAATTCCTCGAGCGCGGCCGCTCCGACTATCTCAGACTCACCGGCGTGCATCACACCGAACTCGCCGACGGCAAGCATGGCGAAAGAATAGTCTGGGTGGTGCGGCGCATGGAGATCGACTTCCGTATCCCCGCCCGCATCGACGACATCCTGACCGTCGACACCCGTACCGAGGCCATTTCCGGAGCTCGCATCTTCATGGCGCAGCAGCTCAAACGCGGCGACGAGGTGCTGGTCGAAGCCAAGGTCGAAGCGGCGATTATAGGCGAGAATGGCCGGCCGAGACGCTTCCCCAAGGAATGGATCGCGGCGTTCATGCCCAAGTCTGCTGCGTAGGCTGATTGAACGGATTGCCCCTAGCGGCGCTAAAGCTCATCAACCCGGTTTTCAGCCGGGGTGGCGCGTCAGAAAGCCGGGTGGCGCGTCAGAAAATAGTATGACAGCGTCATACACTGTGCTATGAGGAGGCACTAGGAAACATTCGCCATGAGAACCAGCAAGCCCATAAGCGTGACGCTTGGACGCCAGCAGAGCAGCCTCGACGCCCGACTGGCGTCGGGAGCGTATGATTCCGCGAGCGAAGTCATGCGTGCCGCGCTTCGCGCCCTTGACCGCGAGGAACAGGTCATCGCCGCCATCATGCGAGCCAAGGTGAAGGAGGCTCTCGATGATCCGCGTCCGGACATCCCCACCGAGGACGTGTTCAAGGCATTGCGCGAGCACCATGCAGACCGGATGAAGGCCGCCAAGCGTGACGCATAGGGTCTTTTTCAGACCCTCGGCGCAGTCCGATCTCTTTGCCATTTACAACTACATCGAAAAGGAAAGCGGTGCCGCGCGTGCCGGCGGCTATATCGACCGCATTGAGGCAGCATGCATGGCGCTATCCACGTTCCCGGAACGTGGCATCGTTCGCGACGCCGTCGCATCCGGCGTCCGCGTCGTCGGCTTCGAACGTCGTGCGTCGATCCTGTTTCGGGTCGACGCAGAGCAGGTGCTGATCCTGCGTATCCTCTATGGCGGGCAGGACTACCCCACCTATTATGTGGACGAAACGGACTTCTAGCCGCATCGCACAAACCTTATGTCTGCGCCCCGGCCACGCCATCGGGCGCGGCAATGCGCCGCGCCTTACGGACTAACCCATCCTTAACCATAACGGTTCATGAAGAGATTGGTGAAGATTGGCGCTATCCAGCGCCTTCCTTTCACCAATATTTGCCCCGAAAAGGCCGCGAAAGGCTCGACTTGGGGTGCCCGGTAGCTTCGTGCGAACCGACCACAAGGGATGCCAGGGGCCAGCCGCCAGCTTCGCCCGGAAACCTTAAGGACGTAACGATGGAAAATATCGCACTCGCCGAACCGGGCGCGCAATTGTCGATTTGGGCGCTGTTCATGCAGGCCAGCTGGGTGGTCAAGCTGGTCATGATCGGGCTGCTTTGTGCCTCGGTCTGGACCTGGGCGATCATAATCGACAAGCTGGTTGCCTATGGCCGCATGCGGCTGGCGCTCAACCGCTTCGAGCAGGTCTTCTGGTCGGGACAGTCGCTGGAGGAACTCTACCGCACGCTCGCCGACCGCAAGACGTCAGGTATGGGCGCCATTTTCGTCGCCGCCATGCGTGAGTGGAAGAAGAGCTTCGAGAAAGGTGCAAAAACGCCGCTCGGGCTGCAGACCCGCATCGACAAGGCCATGGACCTGGCGCTGACCCGCGAGATGGAGAAGCTCGAGGGGCGCCTCGGCTTCCTCGCCACCACCGGCTCGGCCGCCCCCTTTATCGGCCTGTTCGGCACCGTCATCGGCATCATGACCTCGTTCCAGGCCATCGCCGGCTCCAAGAACACCAGCCTTGCGGTGGTCGCGCCCGGTATCGCCGAGGCACTGCTGGCGACGGCCATCGGCCTGCTCGCCGCCATTCCCGCCGTCATCGCCTACAACAAACTGTCGTCCGACGCGAGCAAGATAGCGGTGCGCATGGAAGGGTTCTCCGACGAGTTCTCCGCCATACTCTCGCGCCAAATCGATGAAAAAGTCGCGCCGAAGGCCTGAGGAGCACAAAAGATGGGTATGTCCGTAGGCATGGCAGGGCGCGGCGGGCGCGGCCACCGGCGGCGCGGCCGTCACCATGGACTGATGTCGGAAATCAACGTCACGCCGATGGTCGACGTCATGCTGGTGCTGTTGATCATCTTCATGGTCGCCGCACCGATGCTGACGGTCGGCGTGCCGATCGACCTGCCGGATACGCAGGCCAAGGCGATGAATGCCGACACGCAGCCGATCACCGTCTCGATCGATGCCGCGGGTAAGATCTATCTGCAGGAGACCGAGATTCCGATCGAGGAGTTGGTGGCCAAGCTGCAGGCGATCTCGAAGACCGGCTATGAGGAGCGCATCTTTATTCGTGGCGACAAATCCACCGACTACGGCACGGCGATGAAGGTGATGGCCCGCATTTCGGCCGCCGGCTACAAGAACATCGGCCTGGTTTCACTGCAGGAACAGGATCAGTAGCAAGACGATGAAGACCGGCCTCACCACATCGGTGATCCTGCACACGGCGGTGCTGGCCTTCGGCTTGTTCACCCTGTCGGCTCCGGCCGCGCTGCCGTCGGCCGATGTCGAGTCGGTCGCGGTCGATATCGTGCCGATGGAAGCCATCGCGCAGACATTGCAGGGCGACAAGAAGGCCGTGATGCATGAAAAGCCCGCGCCGTTGCCGACGCAGCGTCCCGATATCGTGCCGAATGCGCAGAAAGTCGGCGAGAACAGCGTCGACACCGACAAGCCGATAACGCCGGAAGCCAAGCCCAAGCCGGTCGATACGACCTCGGCTCCGCCACCTGCACCGACTCCCAAGGAAACGCCGAAGACCGAGGACGTGCCGAAGCCGCAGGAAAAGCCGAAGCCCATTCCGGCGACGGAAGTGGCGCCGGCGCCGCAGCCCAAGGAAGAGGTCAAGCCCGAGCCGGTCAAGCAGGTGGAGCCCAAGCCGACGCCGGCCAAGCCGGCGCCGACCCCGCCGCCGCAGGACAAGACCGCCGCTATCGATCCGACGCCCGAGGTCAAGCCTGATGCGGTCGCCGAGGCCATAGCGAAGGACCCGCCGACCGAAGAGACCCAATTGCCAAGCTCGGCGCCGGCGCCGGAAGCGCGGCCGAAGCCGCAGCCGGCACAGGCGGAAAGCGCCAAGGCACCGGACCGCAAGGATGCCGACAAGCCGGTCAAGGAAGCGTCGTCCAAGCCAAAGTCCGACGACAAGCAGTTCAACGCCGACGAAATCTCTGCTCTCCTCGACAAGCAGAAGCCGTCCGGCGGCGGCGCCAAGCGTTCGACCCAGCAAGCCTCGCTCGGCGGTGACAAGGATCAGGGCCAGAAGCTCTCTAAGTCCGAACAGGGAGCTCTGGAAAGCCAGCTGGGCGGTTGCTGGACGCTGCCGGCCGGGCTGGAAGGCTCGGAGAGTTTCGTCGTGGTGGTGCGTTTCAACCTGGACAACTCCGGCAAGCTCGATGGTCGTCCATCGGTAGAAAAATCGAGCGGCAACCGGCAGTTCGATGAGAGCGCGGTCCGTGCGGTGCAGAAATGCGACGTGGCCGGGCTGCAGGTTCCCGCCGGCAAGCAAGACATCTGGAACGACATCCGGGTCACCTTCGATCCAAGGGAAATGCTCGGCCTCTAGGTCCGGTTATCCGAAAATCAGTATGAGAAGCGAGAAGACATGAAATCAATCCTCAAGCCGCTCCTGATGATCGCAGCGATGGCGATGGGCATGACCGCTGCCGGCACCCTGCCGGCACTGGCGCTGGTCGAGCTCAACGTCAACAAGGGTAATGTCGAGCCGTTGCCGATCGCCATCACGGATTTCCAGGGCGGCGATGCGCTTGGTGCCCAGATCTCGCAAATCATCACCGCCGACCTCAAGCGTTCCGGCCTGTTCGCGCCGATCGACAAGAGTGCTTTCATCGAGAAGATCTCGAACCCGGATGCCGCACCCCGCTTCGACGACTGGAAGGTGATCAACGCCCAGGCGCTGGTCACCGGCAGCGTCAGCAAGGAGGCCGATGGGCGCATCCGCGCGCAGTACCGGCTTTGGGACACCTTTGCCGGCCAGCAGATGGCCGGCGAGCAGTTCTTCGCCAACGATGCCAACCAGCGCCGCGTCGCCCACATCATCGCCGACGCCATCTATGAGCGATTGACCGGCGAGAAGGGCTATTTCGACACGCGCGTCGTCTTCATCGACGAGTCCGGCGCCAAGAACGCGCGCAAGAAGCGCCTTGCCATCATGGACCAGGACGGCGCCAACGTCCGCTATCTCTCGGACGGCCGGTCGATCGTGCTGACGCCGCGCTTCTCGCCGAACCGGCAAGAGATCACCTACATGTCCTATGAAAGCGGCCAGCCGCGGGTCTATCTCCTGCAGATCGAGACCGGGCAGCGCGAACTCGTCGGCAACTTCCCCGGCATGACGTTCGCGCCGCGCTTCTCGCCCGACGGCCAGAAGGTGATCATGAGCCTGCTGCGCGACGACGGCAATTCCAACATCTTCGCCATGGATCTGCGCAGCCGCTCGACGACGCGGCTGACCAACTCGACCGCCATCGACACCTCGCCCTCCTATTCGCCGGACGGCAGCAAGGTCGTGTTCACATCCGACCGCGGCGGCCGCGCGCAGATCTACGTGATGGGCGCGGACGGCTCCGGCCAGACCCGCATTTCATTCGGCGACGGCGTCTATTCGACGCCGGTATGGTCGCCGCGCGGCGACCTTATCGCCTTCACCAAGCAGACCGGCGGCGAATTCCAGATCGGCGTCATGAAGACCGACGGTTCGGGCGAGCGCATCCTGTCGTCGGGCTTCCAGCAGGAAGGGCCGACCTGGGCGCCGAACGGCCGCGTCCTGATGTTCTTCCGCGACGCCAATGGTGGTCCGAAACTGATCTCGGTCGATCTCACCGGCCGCAACGAGCAGCCGATCCCGACTTCGAATTTTGCGTCCGATCCGGCCTGGTCGCCGTTGCTTGAATAGGGGAATTGAGGAACTGAGGAATTGAAGAACTGAGAAATGGAGAAGCAGGGAGGCTACGTTGGGCGCGCCAGGGACCTTGAGGTCTACAAGCGGGCCTATACTATTTCTCTCGAGATTCACAAAGCCACGCTTGCCTTTCCGAAGATCGAGCAATATGCGCTCGCCGATCAATTGCGCCGATCAATTGCGCCGTTCAAGCAAGGCGATCTGCGCCAATCTGGCTGAGGGGTTTGCCAAACAACCTCACTCCAAAGCTGAATTCGCGCGGTTCATTTCGATGGCGATGGGATCGTGCAGCGAGGTGGAGACCTGGATTTCCTACGCATCCGACCTTGAGTACATCTCGACGACACAACTCGACAGATGGCAGCAGTTCTATAGCCAAATCTACGGGATGCTGGTGAATCTCAGAGCAGCGCTGAAGTGACCTCTTTCTCCAACTCTTCAATTCTCCAACTCTTCAATTCCCCTTTTTCCACGCCTTCGTCGCGTTTTGGCCGTATTTCCGCCTAGGGTCCGCGCCAATTGTGGCCTCAAGCCAAACAGGTGCGGACGGGCAGCTAAACCTAATATTAACCGTGTTTCTTGAATACCGGTTAACCCAAACGTGGTTACTGGGTGATCAACGAAATCACTCGAATACGATCACTCGAAATACGAAGGAGAGGCGGCATGGGCCGTATCGCAGCACTTACCAGAAACCCGGTCATGATCGCGCTGGTGGCGATGCTCGCCATCGCCGGTTGCGCCTCGAAGAAGACGCCGAACAGCGCCGCTGATCTCGGCCTCAACGGCGCGGGTGCCGCAACGCCCGGCTCGGCGCAGGACTTCACCGTCAACATCGGCGACCGCATCTTCTTCGACACGGACTCGTCCTCGATCCGTGCCGACGCGCAGACGACGCTCGCCCGGCAGGCGCAGTGGCTGAACCAGTACAAGCAGTATGCCATTGTCGTCGAAGGCCATGCCGACGAACGCGGCACGCGCGAATACAATCTGGCGCTCGGCGCCCGCCGCGCCGCCGCGGCCCGCGACTTCCTCGTTTCCAAGGGTGTCGCTTCCAGCCGCCTGAAGACGATTTCGTACGGCAAGGAACGCCCGGTCGCGGTGTGCGACGACATCTCCTGCTGGTCGCAGAACCGCCGTGCGGTCACCACGCTCAGCGGCGCCGGTTCCTGATCGGCGCAGGGCCGTCCGCCTGCGCCAGGAGAGGGCGCGGCGGTAGCGGCAGAAATGCAACACAGCTTTGCGAAAGGCGGCCCTCGGGCCGCCTTTTTCCTATCCGGCTGCCCGAAACAAAATTTGGCCGAAGTCTCGCGCCCTGCTATGAGCCGAGGGCGCTTGGCTGGTCTCATGGTGATTGGAAGGCGCGGACAACTAACGACATACGCGAGAGGCACATGCATTTGAGATCGGTTCTGAGCGGCACGCTTGCGCTGCTGCTCCTATCAGGCGTCACAGCCTCGGCTAGCGGCTTGGGGGCTAGTGGCCCGGGGCAATCAACCGACAGCGGCTTTTCCTTCCATCTGCCGTCGATCGAGTTGCCCAGCCTGTTCGGCGACAAGAAGAAACCGGACCAGGTCCAGCTTGCACAGCAGTCGAATGGCGCCGGCGCAACCGCGCTCGAGGATCAGCTGCGGCAGATGAACGGCAAGATCGAGGAACTCAATTTCCAGATCCTGCAGATGCAGGAACAGATCCGCAAGCAGCAGGAAGACAACGAGTTCCGCTTCCAGCAGCTCGAAGGCGGGGCGCAAGGCGGACAAGCACCGGCACAGAAGAAGTCGGATGCCGGCACCAACAACGACGTGGCCTCTGCCCCCGCAGCCAAGGCGCCGGCCGATGCCGGCGCCGGGGCCGGCAGCAATCAGTCCACCGGCGGCAAGACGGTCGAGGACGTCATCGTCGAATCGCCCGATGGCGACCCGGGCAAGGTGATCCCCGGAACCGGAGCACCGGAAAAGACCTTTGGTTCCATCACCGTCGACAAGAACGGCAATGTGATCGACGCCGGCGGCAACACCCAGGCGACCGCGCCGGCGCAGGATGCCGCTCCGGCCACCGGTGCGCCGGCGAAGGCAGGCAAGTCGGACGGCACGGTGGTCGCGGCGCTGCCCGCCACCAACGATCCGGAAGAACTTTACCGCAATTCATATCAGTTCATCCTGTCGGGCGACTACGGCACGGCCGAGCAGGGGTTCCGCGATCACATCTCGCGCTTCCCCAGGGATGCCAAGACAGCCGACGCGCATTACTGGCTGGGCGAGTCGCTGCTGGGTCAGCAGAAATTCCGCGACGCGGCAGAGGTGTTCCTCTCGGCCAGCAAGGACTATCCCAAGGCCAAGAAAGCGCCGGACATGCTGCTGAAGCTCGGCGTGTCGCTGGTCGGTCTCAAGCAGCATGACGTCGCCTGCGCTACTTTCGGCGAGATCGGCAAGCGTTATCCCGACATTTCCAGCGCCCTCAAGGAACGCGTCAAGCAGGAGAAGGCACTGGCTGCGTGCTGATTTTTCGCCTGCATGTCCCAGCCCAAGAACCGGGATGTTGATGCTCGATTCCGGGCCTGATCTTTCGACCAGACTTTTTTCGCATATCGATTTCACCAACGGCGCTGTTGCGGCCGTATCCGGCGGCAGCGATTCGACCGCCTTGCTTCTGCTTCTCAAACATCATCTCGATCGATCCGCGCCGTCCGCCAAGCTGTTGGCGGTGACCATCGACCATGGCCTGCGACAGGGCTCGGCGGCGGAGGCGCAAGCCGTGGCGAAGCTGTGCGCGGAGCGGGGCATCGCCCACCGCACCATGGTCTGGTCCGGGCGCAAGCCTTCGACCGGTCTGCCGGCGGCGGCACGGGAGGCGCGCTACCGGTTGCTGGCAAGCGCAGCCCAGGCGGAAGGCATCGGCCTGATCGTGACCGGCCACACCGCCGACGACCAGGCCGAGACGGTGCTGATGCGCCACGCCCGCGACGGGAGCCTGGGCAATGTACAGGGTCGGGGGCTGGCCGGCATGGCGCCGGCCACGCTCTACGACTGGCGCGAATGGATCGTGCGGCCGCTGCTGGGCACGCGGCGCGCGGCACTGCGCGATTTCCTGCAAAGCAAACATGTCGGCTGGGCAGAGGATCCGACCAACAGCGACGAGAGCTTCGAGCGGCCGCGCGTGAGAGCGGCACTTGCCGACGATAATGTCCGGCGCATGGACGAGGCTTTGGTCCTGGCCAGCCAGGCTGCCATCGAGCGCGGACAGCTTGGTCTCGATGCCGCCGACCTGATCCGGCGTTTTGCCAGCCAGCCGGCCACGGGCCTTGTGCGCCTCGACCCGCAACTGCTCTCGACCGGCGACGAGCGCGGGGCCATCTATGCGTTGCGCATCCTGCTGGCGACCGTCGGGGGGATTGCCTTCCTGCCGGACCAGGCCCGCGGCGAGGCACTGTTCGCCCGGCTGAAGGCCGGATTTCTTTGTGCCACATTGTCGCGGACGGTGGTCGATTTCCGGCGTGCCGGTATCTTCCTGCGCCGCGAGGCGCGTGGCTTGCCGCCTGCCGCCGCGGCTATCGACAACACCATCTGGGATGGCCGCCGCCACATCACATTGAACGACAGCTCCGCCGGATTGTTGATCGCGCCGCTGGGTGCGGCAGCAGCGAAGCGGCTGCCGACCGACGCGGGAGAAACCCCGGCAAGCCTGATGCGCGCTGCGTTGGCCGCGGAACCGACATCGCGGCAAGCCTTTGAAAACCCTGATGTGCAGCAGGGCGAACCGGCATCGCCAGGGTTCGACGCGCGGCCGGTCGTTGCGCCTTTTGCCCGCTTCCTGCCGTCCTTCGACCTGGCGCCGGCGCGGGCCGTCGCCGGCCTGATTGGCGCGCCATCGCTTCCCGCCTTGCCTTGCGGCGGCCACAGTGCCGGTTGACGGTGGTCGAAAGCTTAACCCAGACATGCTGTTCTGCTTGGCAAGGGGGGACGGTCTCCCTATGTTAGGCCCAAGTTTCCTCTCATGATGCTGTCCGCAAGCGGACGCCAACGGGACAATTGATGAATCCGAACTATCGCAACCTCGCGCTCTGGGCGATCATAGCGGTCCTGCTCATCGCCCTGTTCAATCTGTTCCAGACGCCGCAGACGCGCGGGGCTTCGAGCGATGTGCCTTATTCGCAGTTCCTCCAGGATGTCGGGGCCGGCCGGGTCAAGACGGTGACCATCGCGGGTGCCCGCATCACAGGCACCTACACCGACAATTCCAGCGGCTTCCAGACCTATTCACCCGGCGATCCGCAGCTGGTTTCGCGGCTGCAGGACAAGAACGTCACCATCAACGCGCGGCCCGAGACCGACGGCTCCAACTCGCTGTTCGGTTACCTGATCTCCTGGCTGCCAATGATCCTCATTCTCGGCGTCTGGATATTCTTCATGCGCCAGATGCAGTCCGGATCCGGGCGCGCCATGGGTTTTGGCAAGTCGAAGGCCAAGCTTCTGACCGAGGCGCATGGCCGCGTCACCTTCCAGGACGTCGCCGGCGTCGACGAAGCCAAGGAAGATTTGGAAGAGATCGTCGAATTCCTGCGCGATCCGCAGAAGTTCCAGCGCCTCGGCGGCAAGATTCCGCGCGGCGTGCTGCTGGTCGGCCCTCCCGGCACCGGCAAGACGCTGCTTGCCCGCTCGGTCGCCGGCGAAGCCAACGTGCCGTTCTTCACCATTTCAGGCTCGGACTTCGTCGAGATGTTCGTCGGCGTCGGCGCCAGCCGCGTGCGCGACATGTTCGACCAGGCCAAGAAGAATGCGCCCTGCATCATCTTCATCGACGAAATCGACGCTGTCGGCCGCCATCGCGGCGCCGGCCTCGGCGGTGGCAATGACGAGCGCGAGCAGACGCTGAACCAATTGCTGGTCGAGATGGACGGTTTCGAGTCCAACGAAAGCATCATCCTGATTGCCGCCACCAACCGTCCCGACGTGCTCGATCCGGCGCTGTTGCGTCCGGGCCGTTTCGACCGCCAGGTGGTGGTTCCGAATCCCGACATCGTCGGCCGCGAGAAGATCCTCAAGGTGCATGTGCGCAATGTGCCTCTGGCACCCAATGTCGATCTCAAGGTCGTGGCCCGCGGCACGCCCGGCTTTTCCGGCGCCGACCTGATGAACCTCGTCAACGAATCGGCGCTGATGGCGGCGCGGCGCAACAAGCGCCTCGTCACCATGGCCGAGTTCGAGGACGCCAAGGACAAGATCATGATGGGCGCGGAGCGCCGCTCGTCGGCCATGACCCAGGCCGAGAAGGAGCTGACCGCCTATCACGAGGCCGGTCACGCCATCCTGGCGCTCAACGTGCCGTCGGCCGATCCGCTGCACAAGGCCACCATCATCCCGCGCGGCCGCGCGCTCGGCATGGTCATGCAGTTGCCGGAAGGCGACCGCTATTCGATGAGCTACAAATACATGATCTCGCGCCTCGCCATCATGATGGGTGGCCGCGTCGCCGAGGAGTTCAAGTTCGGCAAAGAGAACATCACCTCGGGCGCGTCCTCCGACATCGAGCAGGCGACCAAGCTGGCACGCGCCATGGTCACGCGCTGGGGCTTCTCCGACAAGCTCGGCCATGTCGCCTATGGCGACAACCAGGAGGAAGTCTTCCTCGGCCATTCGGTGGCGCGCACGCAGAACATCTCGGAAGAGACCGCGCAGATCATCGACGCCGAAGTGCGCCGCCTGATCGACGAGGCCTATTCGACGGCGAAGTCCATCCTGACCAAGAAGAAGAAGGAATGGATCGCACTGGCGCAGGGCCTGCTCGAATACGAGACGCTGTCGGGCGACGAGATCAAGCAACTGATCGCGGGCAACAAGCCCGCGCGAGATTTGGGGGATGATACCCCTCCAAGCCGCGGCTCGGCCGTGCCGAAGTCCGGTGGCCGCCGCAAGAAGGGTCCCGAGCCCGAAGGCGGCATGGAGCCGCAGCCGTCAAGCTGAATGCACTGCATATTTGCGATGGAGGCGGAATGATTTCAGGTCGATCGACCTGAAATCATTCGCTTTTCAAGCACCCGTCTGCATTCGCTCAGGCGCTTGGCGCCTCGGGTTTTGCCGCATGGTTTCTCATGATTCAGCTTTCAGCCGCGCATTGCACAGGCTGTAATAGCCGCCGCCCTTCTGGATCCAGCGAAGGCCGTTCAACGTCCCCGCCTCCTTGTTGCCGTGGTAACCCTGCAGGCAGGTTTTCATCCGTGCCTTGGCGGGCTTTTCGGTCTTGAACTCGGCGGCGAGTGTAGTCGGGAATGCGACGCCCGCCGGGGCCACGGTGGGGGCGGACGCCGGACTGGCTTCGTCCTTCGGCTGCTGCGCGGTTTTGGCCGTATCTGCGCTGACACCCTCCGCGAGGGACGCGCATTTCTCCTTACGGAAAGCGGCCCAGTCCATGCCGTTCAGTGTGCCGCCCTCCTTGGCGGTTCGATAGGTTTCGCCGCATTCCTTCATCGTCATTGCGCTTGCAGGGGCGACGCTCCAAGAAACCAATGCCGTCGCGGCCAATACCGCCAATTTCAAACTGGACATAAGACCCTCCTGGTTGATAACAAGTGTGACGTCTTTTTGTATACTGTTTGTTCTTGTTATGTTCAATAGGAATTTTTCGCCAAGAGCACACGAACTGATGAGACCGACAACTCCGTCATGTACAGGAGCGAGCAAGCCGGGGCGCTGTCATGCGCAACAAAAAGCCCGCGAACCTTGCGGCTCGCGGGCCTATATTTTTTCAGAATGCTGCTGGAGATCAGCTCTTCAGCTTGGCATTGCACAGGCTGTAGAAACCGCCGCCCTTCTGGATCCATTTCAGGCCGCCAAGCGCGTTGGCGTCCTTGAGGGTGTAATACTGGTCAAGGCAAGTATGCATGCGGCCCTTTCCGGGGGTCTCGCTGGCATATTTCGGCGAGATCGCGGACGGGAAGGTAACGCCCTTGGGCGCGACCGTCGTCGGCTTTGCCGGCTCCTTGGTGTAGCTCGCCTCGCTGGGGGCAGGCACGGTGTCGTCACCGGAGGCACCGGCACCGCATTCGGCCTTGCGGAAGTCGTTCCACTTCATGCCCTTCAGCGTGTTCGCCGTCTTGGCAGCCTGGTACTTGGTGCTGCACTCGGCCATGCTCAGGCCCTTGCCGCCGTCTGCGGGAGCCGCGGCTGCCTTTGTGGTGGCCGGCTTGGTCGTGTCGGTGGCAGCGGATGCGCCGGCGGCGCACTCGGCCTTGCGGAAGTCGTTCCACTTCATGCCGTTCAGCGTGCCGGCGGACTTCGCCGCCTGGTACTTGGCGCTGCATTCCTTGGCCGTCAGGCCCTTGGCCGTGCTGTCGGCGGCGGCAGCCTTTGCTGCCTTGGCGGGCTTGGTTTCGGTAGCCTTGGTTTCGGCCTTGGTGGTGGCCTTGGTGGTGGCGGCCGGCTTGGTGTCGGTGGTGGCGGCGGCATCGGTGCCGCACTGCGCCTTGCGGAACTGGTTCCAGGTCTGTCCGGAAAGGGTCCCCGCGTCCTTGGCCGCGTTATACTTCGTGCTGCATTCGGCCATCGTCAGTGCGTTGGCTGGCGCGGCCAGGAACAACGTCACGACGGCGAGGCCGGTCAAAGTGGCAAGTCGGTGGATGAGCATAGCGTTTCTCCGTTGCAGCAGCCCATGATACGTCCCTGCGAATCAATAACGCTCAACGGTCGGTTGCGCCAGATGCTAAGTAGCGTATATGCCGCCGAAAGCAGGAGCCTCGCGGCAAGGTGATGAATTGTTCGGACTGTTGGACTTGAGGACAGGATTTTCCAGGTGCATCTACGCTGAAAGGCTAACGTGACTGGTGTATTGCGGCGTGGCAGTCTCAGCAGGTCAGGATGCAATCAGGTTGTGTGCGGTGCACAACAATGATTTTCTAAGGAATGGTAACATATAATCACACAATGTGATCATAGGGCGCGGGCCAATTGTGGCATGACGTGCCGGCTAAGAACAATCAGGGATGCTGGTTAGCATGGCGGGAAATTACTTCGGCACGGACGGCATTCGCGGGCGCGCCAACAAGTTTCCAATGACCGCGGAAATCGCCATGCGGGTCGGCATGGCCGCCGGCCTTTCGTTCCAGCGCGGCAGCCATCGCCATCGTGTCGTTCTGGGCAAGGACACCAGGCTTTCCGGCTACATGATCGAGAACGCCATGGTGGCCGGTCTTTGCGCTGCCGGCATGGATGTGTTCCTGCTCGGCCCTATCCCGACGCCGGCGGTGGCCATGCTGGTGCGGTCGCTGCGGGCCGACATCGGCGTCATGATCTCGGCTTCGCACAACCCCTATTACGACAACGGCATCAAGCTGTTCGGGCCCGATGGCTACAAGCTCTCCGACGAGATCGAGGAGCGCATCGAGAGCATGCTCGACAAGGATATCGAACTGGCACTCGCCGATTCCGACGGGCTGGGCCGGGCCAAGCGCGTCGACGGCGTGCATGACCGCTACATCGAATTCGCCAAGCGCACCTTGCCCCGCTCGATGTCGCTTTCGGGCCTCAGGATCGTCGTCGATTGCGCCAATGGCGCGGCCTACAAGGTGGCGCCCGAGGCATTGTGGGAACTCGGCGCCGAAGTCGTGGCCATCAATGTCGAACCCAACGGCTTCAACATCAACAAGGAATGTGGCTCGACCCATCCGGCGGGGCTGCAGAAGAAGGTGCACGAAGTGCGCGCCGACATCGGCATCGCGCTCGACGGCGACGCCGACCGCGTCGTCATCGTCGATGAAAATGGCGCCATCGTCGACGGCGACCAGATCATGGCGCTGATCGCCGAGTCCTGGCACCAGAGCGGGCGGCTTGCCGGCGGCGGCGTCGTTTCGACGGTCATGTCCAATCTCGGCCTCGAACGCTTCCTCGGCGACATGAAGCTGCAATTGCACCGCACCAAGGTCGGCGACCGCTACGTCGTTGAGCATATGCGCGCGCACGGGCTCAATGTCGGCGGCGAACAGTCGGGCCACATCGTGCTGTCGGATTTCTCGACCACCGGCGACGGTCTCGTCTCGGCCCTGCAGGTGCTGGCCTGCATCAAGCGGCAGGGCAGGCCGGTCAGCGAGCTGTCGAAGAAGTTCGAGCCGGTGCCGCAACTCCTGAAGAATGTCCGCATCGCTGGTGGCAAGCCGCTCGAGGAAGCCCCGGTCAAGGCCGCCATCGAGGATGCCCGTCATCGCCTCGGCAAGGCCGGGCGGCTGGTCATCCGGCCATCGGGCACCGAACCGCTGATCCGTGTCATGGCCGAGGGTGACGATCCGCAACTGGTCGAGGCCGTCGTCAACGACATCGTCGAGGTCATCTCGGAAACCCGCAGCGCCGCCTGATCTCCGGCGCCGAGGCTTCGCCCTGTTTACATCGAAAGCTCGCCCCCTCCGGCGGGCTTTTTTCTTTGGCGGCAGGACCGATCCCGCTCTCGATATTACCCTCGAATGCCTCGGATTTTAGAGATTCGTGGTTAATCGACAGGGTTAAATGCCTTTTAACTTTTGCAATTCATTATCCACGCCTGAAAGCCAATCTTATTCGGACACGATCGCCGTTCCGAGGGTCTAGGGGTGACAAGCATGTTCAATACAGCAAGAAAGGCCCTGTTCGCGTTGCTGTTCGCGGGTCTGGCCTGGCCAGTATTCGCGGCCGACCTGCCGGAGCCGCAGGTCGAAGAGGCACCGCCGCCGGTTTACGAACAACCGGTTGCCGATGTCGGCGGCTGGTATATCCGTGGCGACATCGACTATCACAAGTCGGACGTGCGCGGCATCGACTACACGACCTACACCATCTGTCCCTGTAACGTGGTCACGCCGGGCAGCAACAGTTTCGATTCCGGCAAGCTCAAGGGCGGTTTCTCGCTCGGCGGCGGCGTCGGCTACAAGATCAACGATCACTTCCGCACCGATCTGACCGCTGACTACTGGTTCAAGTCGAACTTCAATGGCAGCACCTCCGGCGTGGACTTGGGTGGCAACCCCACGACCTCAGTCGAAGTGTCGAAGATGAGCGCCTTCCTGCTGCTCGCCAACGCCTATGTCGATATCGGCACCTACCACGGCATTACGCCCTATGTCGGCGCCGGTATCGGCGGCGCGCATGTCAAATGGGACACCGTCTACGACCCGAACACCGCCGAGACCAATCCCGGCTCGTCCAACTGGCGCTTCGCCTATGCCCTTATGGCCGGTGCCTCCTACTGCCTGACCGACAAGATCATCCTCGATGCAGGCTATCGCTTCTCGCATATCCAAGGCGGCCGCATGTTCGAGTGGGATGCAAGCAGCGCCGGTCCTGGCTTCGACCGTGGCATCAACACCCACGAAGTGCGCGGTGGCCTGCGCTACCAGTTCGGCGGCAACAACGGATGCGCCGCACCCGTGGTGGCCTACCAGCCCGAACCCGAGCCGATCTACACCAAGTAACACCTCCGACATCGGAACAATCGCGAACCGCCCGGCTCAGCCGGGCGGTTTTCGTTTGGCGGTCTCGCGCCGGGCGGCCCGGATGAGTTCGCGTTCGAAATCAATCCGCTAACGCTCTGTTAGCCTTAACCCCGACTTAACCACTATGGTTAACAATGCTCCTTGAAACGATGGCAGCCGTCACGATCGCGGACGGGGCCGAATGCGGGAGCCGGGGACCATGACACTCACATCGCGTATGGCGCAGGCGCTTGCCGCGCTCACCCTGTTGCCGCTGACACCAGCCTTGGCCGCCGACTACGATCCTCCGATCTATGTCGACCAGGCGCCCGATTACGTGCCAGTCGAGGTTGGCTCCGGCTGGTACCTGCGCGGCGATGTCTCCTACCTGGTGGAGAAGAGTTTCAAGAACGATGATTTCGCCTTCACGCCCGCCAGCTTCGACGAGAAAGAAGATTCCGTCTTTGCCAGCATCGGCTTCGGTTATCACTTCAACGACTATCTGCGTGCCGACCTCAATCTCGGGTACTTGCCTGGCAACAAGGCCAGCGCCGGTTATGACGATTCGACGATCGTGGCACTACCGGCAACGGCGACGGTGGCATCGGGGTCCCTGAAGAACTATGCCTTCTCGGGCATGCTCAATGGCTATGTCGATCTTGGCACCTATGTCGGGATCACGCCCTATCTCGGCGCCGGTATTGGCGTGGTCCGCAACACGCGCAAGCTCTCGGGAAGCTATTTCACCGACAACAACGACAGCACGGACGACTATGTCTTTAACGACAACAAGACCCAGTATTCCCTGGCCTATACGCTGAATGCGGGTCTCGCATATCAGGTATCCAAGAATGTCGCGGTGGATCTCGGATATCAGTACTTTTCGGCACCAGATGCCGAATATGTGACCGCAGCGAGCCCGACATCGTTTCCGATCCGCAAGGGCATCAGCAATCACCAGGTCAAGCTCGGCCTGAGATACGATCTCTGGTAGACTTGGGGCAGACTAGGATTTTGGCGGCGGATCCTGGGGTCCGCCGTTTGCGTTTGAAATCACGAGATCCTGATCAAGGATCGCCGGTATCCTGCCCGCGACAAAAACTTTCCTCTTGACGCCCGAGGCCTGAACGCATATCGCCGTCCGTGGGCCACCCCTCCCCAACGAGGGGCCACTATCTGGAAGGATAGACCACGATGACGACGCATACGAAGCCCGGACTCCGTCCGGCAAATCCCAATTTTTCCTCAGGTCCCTGCGCAAAACGCCCCGGCTGGTCGGTCGAGGCGCTGAAGCATGCCGCGCTTGGCCGTTCCCATCGCGCCAAGATCGGCAAGACCAAGCTCGAACGAGCAATCGAGCTGACGCGCGAAATCCTCAAGGTCCCGGCGGACTACCGCATCGGCATCGTGCCGGCGTCGGACACCGGCGCTGTCGAGATGGCGCTGTGGTCGCTGCTCGGCGAGCGTGGTGTCGACATGGTCGCCTGGGAAAGCTTTGGCTCCGGCTGGGTCACCGACGTGGTCAAGCAGCTGAAGCTCGCCGACGTGCGCAAGATCGAGGCCGGCTACGGCGAACTGCCTGATCTCACCAAGATCGATTTCGACCGCGACGTGGTCTTCACCTGGAACGGCACCACGTCGGGCGTGCGCGTGCCGAACGGCGATTTCATCCCGGCCGATCGTATGGGCCTCACCATCTGCGACGCCACTTCGGCCGCGTTCGCGCAAAAGCTCGATTTCGAGAAACTCGATGTCGTCACCTTCTCCTGGCAGAAAGTGCTGGGCGGCGAGGGCGCGCACGGCATGCTGATCCTGTCGCCGCGTGCCGTCGCGCGGCTGGAGAGCTACAAGCCTTCATGGCCGCTGCCGAAAATCTTCCGCCTGACCTCGGGCGGCAAGCTGATCGAAGGTATCTTCAAGGGCGAGACCATCAATACGCCGTCGATGCTGTGCGTCGAGGATTACCTCGACGCGCTCAACTGGGCGAAGTCGATCGGCGGCCTCGATGCCCTGGTCGCCAGGGCCGACGCCAATGCCGCGGTGCTCGATCGCTTCGTCGACAAGTCGGCATGGCTTGGCCATCTCGCCAGCCTGCCGGCAACGCGGTCGAACACCTCCGTCTGCCTGTCCTTCACCGATCCCGATGTCGTGGCACTCGATGCCGACGCGCAGGCGGCTTTCGCCAAGGGCCTGGTCTCGGCGCTCGACAAGGAGGGCGTCGCCTACGACATCGGCTCCTATCGCGACGCGCCCCCCGGCCTGCGCATCTGGTGTGGCGCAACGGTCGAGGCTTCGGACCTCGAAGCGCTGCTGCCCTGGCTCGACTGGGCCTTCGCCGCGCAGAAGGCGTCGCTGAAAGCGGCAGCCTGAGATTTCGTGGCGGCCCGCGGGCCGCCATTTCCCGACAATCCATTTCAAGGAGGCCGCCATGGCGCCCCGCGTTCTCGTTTCGGATAAACTCTCCACCACCGCAGTCCAGATCTTCAAGGATCGCGGCATCGAGGTCGACTATCTGCCGGACCTCGGCAAGGACAAGGAAAAGCTGCTCGAGGTGATCGGCCAGTACGATGGGCTTGCCATCCGTTCGGCGACCAAGGTCACCGAAAAGCTGATCAACGCCGCCACCAAACTCAAGGTCGTCGGCCGCGCCGGCATCGGCGTCGACAATGTCGATATCCCTGCGGCCAGCCGCAAGGGCATCATCGTGATGAACACACCCTTCGGCAATTCGATCACGACGGCAGAACATGCCGTCGCGATGATCTTCGCCCTGGCGCGCCAGATCCCGGAAGCCAATGCCTCGACCCATGCCGGTAAATGGGAGAAGAACCGCTTCATGGGCGTCGAGATCACCGGCAAGACGCTGGGTGTCATCGGCTGCGGCAATATCGGTTCGATCGTCGCCACGCGCGGCGTCGGCCTGAAGATGCATGTCATCGCCTTCGACCCGTTCCTGTCGGACAAGCGTGCCGAGGAACTCGGCGTCGACAAGGTGGAACTCGACGAACTTTTCGCTCGCGCGGACTTCATCACGCTGCACACGCCGCTGACCGACAAGACGCGCAACATCATCGATGCCGCTGCAATAGCCAAGATGAAGAACGGCGTGCGCATAATCAACTGCGCCCGCGGCGGGCTGGTCGTCGAGGCCGACCTGATCGCGGCGCTGAAAAGCGGCAAGGTCGCGGGTGCGGGCATCGACGTGTTCGAGGTCGAACCGGCCGAGCAGAACGCCCTGTTCGGCATGGAGAACGTGGTGGCGACGCCGCATCTCGGCGCCTCGACGGCGGAAGCGCAGGAGAACGTCGCGCTGCAGGTCGCCGAACAGATGTCGGACTATCTGATCAAGGGCGCCGTCTCCAACGCCATCAACATGCCGTCGATCACGGCGGAGGAAGCGCCGCGGCTGAAGCCTTTCGTCAAGCTGGCGGAAGTGCTCGGCGCCTTTGTCGGCCAGGTCACCGAGGATCCGATCAAGGAGGTCGAGATCCTGTTCGACGGTTCGACCGCGACGATGAACACGCGCGCGCTGATCAGTGCCGCACTTGCCGGCCTGATCCGGCCGCAGGTCTCGGACGTCAACATGGTGTCGGCGCCGATCATGGTGAAGGAGCGCGGCATCATCGTCGCGGAGGTCAAGCGCGACAAGTCGGGCGTGTTCGACGGCTATATCAAGCTGACCGTCACGACCGAGCACAGGACGCGCTCGATCGCCGGCACCTGCTTCTCCGACGGCAAGCCGCGCTTCATCCAGATCAAAGGCATCAATCTCGATGCAGAGGTCGGCCAGCACATGCTCTACACGACCAATGCCGACGCGCCCGGCATCATCGGCCTGCTTGGCACGGTGTGCGGCGAGAACGACGTCAACATCGCCAACTTCCAGCTCGGCCGTAACCGGCCGGGCGGCGACGCCATCGCGCTGCTTTATCTGGACGCACCGTTCCCGGAAAAGGTGCTGGAACAGGTGCGGGCACACAAGTCGATCGATTCGGCCAAGCGGCTGCAGTTCGACGTGGGCGGGGTGTAGACACCGCGACCTTGCACTCAGCCTCGAAAGGCGCGGCGTGGTCGCGCCTTTCGTTCAGACTGGCGGCAAATTTGCCGTCTTTCGCCCGCTGTATTCGGCGAGCGCGATGCCGCCAAGCACGAGCACGAGTGCCAGCGCCTGATAGAGTTGGAACGTCTCGCCGACGATCACGACCGAGAGCAGCGTGCCGAAGATCGGCACCAGGTTGATAAACAGGCCGGCGCGGTTGGCGCCGATCAGTTCGTTGCCCCTGATGTAGGTTATCTGCGAGATGACCGAGGCGCCGATCGCGGTGTAGACGATGACCGTCCAGCCGCGCGCATCGGGCACGATGACCTTGCCGGCGGCGACCTCCCACAGGAAGAAGGGCAGCGAGGTGATGAGCGCGGCGACCGCCAGGGACAGCATCAGGCTCTGCCAACGCATCACTGGCTTCATCCGCAGCCCGACCGAATAGCCGCTGTAGAGGACGACCGCCACCAGCATGATAGCGTCGCCGAAATTGAGTTCCAATGTGAGCAGCCGGCGCGGATCGCCATGGCAGGCAGTCAGGACTACGCCGAAGATGGTCAGCACCACGCCGGCAATCTGCGCCCAGCTCACACGCAAGCGGAAGAAGATGAAATTGGCGACGATGATCAAGACCGGCATCGCCGCCTGTTCGATCGAGACATTGATCGCCGTCGTGTAGTTGAGCGCGGTGTAGAAAATGGTGTTGAACAAGGTGAAGCCGCTGGCCCCAAGTGCGGCCAGTACGAACCAGTTCCTGCGCACGACAGGCCAGTCTTCCTGGATCATGCGCCAGCCGATCGGCAGCAGGATCGCCACCGCCAGCACCCAGCGCAGGAAGACCAGCGTCATCGGCGAGACGTGATCGACCGCCAGCTTGCCGGCCACCGAATTGCCACCCCACAGCAGCGTGGTGAGCAGCAGGAATATGTAAGCGCTTCGATGCATCGCGGGATTCCGGCCGTGGGGATGACCACGGTGTTTGCCGGCCTATTGCCCCCGTCAGCCCAAGTAAATGATGTCAAAGCCGAAAATTGTTGTGCCTCAGGGCATTTTCGGCGGCAAAGAAAGGTCGCACTCGCGAGGTCTTGACGCTATAGAGGCCTGTCGTTTCGAACCAAATCCAAGCCGCTCGGCGGCGTCTCAAGGGAAAAGAAACATGGCCAATGTGGTGGTCGTCGGCTCGCAGTGGGGCGACGAAGGCAAGGGCAAGATCGTCGACTGGCTGTCGGAGCGCGCCGATGTCGTGGTGCGTTTCCAGGGCGGCCACAATGCCGGCCACACGCTGGTCGTCGACGGCAAGGTCTACAAGCTGTCGCTGTTGCCGTCCGGCGTCGTGCGGCAAGGCAAGCTGTCCATCATCGGCAATGGCGTGGTCTTCGATCCGCATGCTTTCGTGGCCGAAGTGGCGAAGCTCAAGGCGCAGGGCGTCGAAGTGACGCCTGACCGCCTGAAAATAGCCGAAAACACGGCGCTTATCCTGTCACTGCACCGGGAGCTGGACGGATTCCGCGAGGATGCCGCCACCAATTCCGGAACGAAGATTGGCACGACCCGCCGTGGCATCGGCCCCGCCTACGAGGACAAGGTGGGTCGGCGCGCGGTTCGGGTGATGGATCTGGCGGATTTGGAAACGCTTCCCTTGAAGGTCGACAGGCTGCTGACGCACCACAATGCGCTGCGTCGCGGGCTTGGCCATGCCGAAGTCACGCATGATGCGATCATGACGGAATTGACCTCGGTCGCCGACGAGATCCTGCCCTATATGGACCGGGTCTGGAAGATACTCGACGACAAGCGCCGCGCCGGCGAGCGCATCCTGTTCGAGGGCGCGCAAGGCACGCTGCTCGACATCGACCACGGCACCTATCCCTTCGTCACCTCGTCGAACACGGTCGCCGGGCAGGCCGCCGCCGGCGCGGGCGTCGGTCCGGGCGCCATCGGCTATGTGCTCGGCATCACCAAGGCCTACACGACACGCGTCGGCGAGGGACCGTTCCCGACCGAGCAGAAGAACGAGATCGGCGAGTTTCTAGGCACGCGCGGCCACGAATTCGGCGTCGTCACCGGGCGCAAGCGCCGCTGCGGCTGGTTCGACGCGGTGCTGGTGCGCCAGGCGGTCGCCGTCAACGGCATCAAGGGCATCGCGCTGACCAAGCTCGACGTGCTCGACGGGCTGGATGAGATCAAGGTCTGCACCGGCTACCTCCTCGACGGCGAGGCGATCGACTATCTGCCGGCGAGCCAGGGCGCGCAGGCCCGTGTCGAACCGGTCTACGAGACGCTGGAGGGGTGGAAAGGCACCACCGCCGGGGCACGCAGCTGGAACGACCTTCCGGCCCAGGCCGTCAAATATGTCCGATACATCGAGGAGCTCATCGGCGCACCGGTCGCGCTCCTCTCCACCAGTCCGGAACGGGACGATACGATACTTGTGACCGATCCGTTTCAAGACTAGTTTCTGAAGCCTTTCCGGGCATTGCGGCTGATTTGCGGGGGCCGGCGCGGAAGCAAAAATACAGGTCGACTGAAGCATGGCAGATTTCGTTGCTGTTCTGAAGAAAACGATAGACAACCTCAGCGATCAGTCGCCGGAGATGCGGGCGAGGGTCTATGACAAGGCCCGCTCGACGATCGCAGCCAAGATTGCCCTGCGCGATCCGCCGCTGTCGCCGTCGGATGCCGCCAAGCAGAAGCGCGGTCTGGAAGATGCTATCTCCAGTGTCGAGCGCGACTACACCAAGAGCGTGCCGGAGACGGATCCGCTCGCCGAGCTGGAAAACATCTTTTCCTCCATCGACCGCAACAAGAACCAGCCGAACCATACACGCCAGCCGGCGAATGCGGGGCCGTCGTGGCCAGCGCCCGCAGCGGCGCCCACTGCAAAACCGGAACCCTACCGGCCCGCGCCGCCGCCCGCCGCCAAGCCCGAGCCAAGCTGGCCGAAGCCCGCGTCGGTGCAGCCGGCATCCTTCAATCTGGCTGACAAGAACCTGCCAGGCATGGACGCGGACCAGGAAGACGACCAGCCGGATGTCCTTCCCAATGATGACGAGCCGGCCACGGCCGACACCTTCCAGCGTTTGCGTCCCGCCGAGCGCAAGCGCAGCTATGGCGGGCTGATTGCCGCCGTCGTCGCCCTGCTGGTTGTTGCCGGCGGCGGCTATGGCATCTGGCTGAACAAGGATGCCTTCGGCAAGATGCTGGGCCTGGACGGCAGCAAGGTTGCCAAGACCGAACCGGTGAAACCGGCGCCGGCCAAGCCTGCGACCGACGCGGCGACGCCGCCGGCGGCAGGCGCCGAAGCGACGAAATTCACGCAGCGGCTGACACCTGAAGGCGGCGAAACCGATCCCGGCCCGGCCGGTGGGCAAAGCGGCATAGGCGAGGGCGAATCCGTCGCCGCGTTGACGACGCCGCCAACGGCAACGAACGCGCCGGTCAATGCGCCTACGCCCGCCGCCACGCCTGCCCCCGCCGCGACC